>CAJQKF010000170.1 GCA_905478855.1 uncultured Gammaproteobacteria bacterium | reverse complement strand
TGGAAGGTGAACTTAGTTGAATTTAAGAAGATAACTTGTCGGTGCTGTGCTAAGTGCATATAACGACTTGAGTCTGTACCCACTACAGGCAGTAGGATGTGAGTCGATTGTAAAACTTCACCATTAGCTGCTGAATCAATTAGGGTAATACACACTATGACAAGCCATTCATCTAAGCTTTCTCCTCATTTATTAATGATAGAGGGCGCAAGTTGTGCGAGTTGTGTAAACAAGATAGAGGGGGCTCTGCGGCAGGTCCGTGGTGTAGAGACTGCCGAAATGAATCTGGCTCAACGATCCGTATCAATTGTTGGAAACGTGCAGGAATCAACATTGATCTCAGCGATTCGAGGTGCCGGATATGATGCACATAGTGTCGATGGAAAAGATGAAGAGACCTTGTTTGATGAGAAGGAAGAGGCTGATCGTAGTTACTACAATAAATTGATTCGTGAAGCCACAATTGCGTTGTCATTGGGCATTCCACTAATGATTTATGGTTTGTTTATCGGTGAAATGACTGTCTCAACCAACACAGAGCGAGTTGCGTGGCTGATAGTGGGAATACTGACTTTTGCTGTAATGGCAACTTCGGGACGACACTTCTATAAGGGAGGATGGAAGTCATTCCGCTCCCATAACGCCAATATGGACACGCTAATTATGTTGGGTACGGGCGCGGCGTGGATTTATTCCATGATCGTTGTGTTATTCCCGTTACTGCTTCCAATTATGGCTAGGCACATTTATTTTGAAGCCACCGCCATGATTATTGGCCTAATTAACCTAGGTCTGGCTCTGGAAGTAAAAGCTAGGGGCAGAACATCAGAAGCGATAAAGAGACTTATTGGCCTGCAGGCTAAAACAGCACGCGTAGTACAACATGGAACAGAGAGGGATATTGCTATCGAGGATGTAGTGCTTGATGATATTTTACGAATCAGACCGGGAGAAAAAATTCCAGTGGATGGTCTTGTGGTTGAAGGAAAAACAACGATCGATGAATCAATGCTTACTGGAGAACCGATGCCAGTAGAAAAATATGAAGGCGATTCAGTTGCCGCTGGTACACTTAATAAAACGGGGTCGATACTTTTTAAAGCGACCCTCGTAGGTAAGGATACTGCGCTAGCGCAAATAATTGACATGGTGAAACATGCGCAGAACTCCAAGCCTCCTATAGGGCGTCTTGTAGATATCATTGCCGGTTATTTTGTGCCGGCGATCATGATCATAGCGGTTGCCAGCGGCTTACTCTGGCTCAACTTTGGGCCAACACCGGCGGTGGCGTTTGCAGTGGTATCGGCAACCACTGTTTTAATTATCGCATGCCCTTGCGCACTTGGTCTTGCGACGCCAATGTCGGTGATGGTTGGTGTTGGCAAAGCAGCTGAAGTTGGCGTTCTCATTCGAAACGGAGAGGCGCTACAAACCGCATCAAAAATTACAACCATGGTTTTAGATAAAACTGGAACGATTACTTTGGGAAAGCCGAAGGTTACAGACTTGATCTTGGCGGGGGAGCAAAGCGAGAAAGAAGTCTTAAAGCTTGCTGCAAGCATTGAATCCGGTTCCGAGCATCCTTTAGCAGTTGCTATCGTGGAAAGCGCAAAAGAAAAAGGGATTGAGGTTACGAAAGCGGGTAATTTTAACGCTATTGCTGGGCATGGTATTGAGGGTGATGTAGATGGGATCCATGTTTTATTTGGTAACGAACGATTAATGCATTCTAAAGATATCAATATTGATGCTTATGCAGACAAAGCTCAGGCTTTGGCTGTGGAGGCGAAAACACCAATGTTTATTGCTGGAGACGGAACGTTAATAGGCATTATCGCAGTATCGGATCCAATCAAAAAAGATTCAATTGAAGCCATTCAGCGACTCCAGAGAAATGGTATTCGTGTTGTTATGTTAACAGGTGACAATAGGGCGACGGCTGAAGCTGTTGCCAAAAAGGTAGGCGTTTCAGAGTTTTTCGCAGAGGTCTTACCGCAAGATAAAACTGAGAAGATCATGGAACTGCAGATGGAAAACGAGATTGTAGGTATGACAGGCGATGGGATTAATGATGCACCCGCACTAGCAATAGCCAACGTTGGGTTTGCTATAGGTACGGGTACGGATGTAGCAATTGAAAGCTCTGATATTATTCTTATGCGTGGCTCGCTTCACGGGTTGGCTGACGCCATTGCAGTGAGCAAGGCCACTTTAAAAAACATCAAACAAAACCTGTTTGGTGCTTTCATTTACAACGTGGCGGGGGTGCCTATAGCAGCGGGTATTCTCTACCCCTTCTTTGGCATATTGTTAAGCCCAGTTGTGGCGGGCGCGGCAATGGCATTTTCGTCTCTTACCGTGGTAACAAATGCCAATCGTTTGAGATTCTTTAAACCTCAATCTCATTAAACTGCGACAGAGGATATTATGATATTTGTCAACTTGGTCGGAGTCGCTATCATATTTTTGATTGTATGGTGGTTCTGGATCTATAAGCCGGAAGACGTGTCGGTGGAAGATAACAGCCTGTTAATTACAGTAGCGAGCGGAACGTATACGCCATCTCGCATTAAAATCGAGAAGCATAAAGCAGTTAGCCTCACTTTTCTTAGGAAGGATCCATCCCCATGCGCCGAAACCCTTTTGATACCGGATTTAAATATAAACGAAACCTTGGTGCTCAATAAATCAGTAACAATAGAATTACCGGGGTTAGCTGAGGGCACCTATGCTTTTCATTGTCAGATGAAGATGTATAAAGGAGAACTTAATGTTAGTTAGAGAAGACAACGCCGCTTGGGCGCCTCCCTTATTCTGGGGACACAATACGTAATAGTCTTTCTATGTTGCTAG
The DNA here is from genome assembly GCA_905478855.1 of uncultured Gammaproteobacteria bacterium. Lineage (GTDB taxonomy): Bacteria > Pseudomonadota > Gammaproteobacteria > Arenicellales > CAJQKF01 > CAJQKF01. The sequence goes on along the minus strand of CAJQKF010000170.1, from coordinate 2,665 downwards.
ATTTATTTTAGGAACACAATACAGAGTTATTACGTATCATTACCCACAAGTGGGTTTGCCCGACTGTAGTAATTTTCACTAAAAAAATTAAACAATCATTAGATTCTTCTATGACTTCGTACTGATACGGTCTTTATCGTTAATACACTCTGTTACATGACGGGAAAATATTTTGCGTCAAAACACTGTAATGTAGCGAGTCTTTAAACAATCGTTCCGTATTGTGTCACCAGATCTTCGGATCTTATAGCATTGGCTGCGATTTTTTATCTAACAAAAATGCTATTTTCTTGCTCAGTTAACGTTTTGATATCTGCGCAATTATCCCATTCATCCACAACCAGGAAAACCTGGTTTACATATCCGTCTAATTGTTGTCGGTCACCGGGGAACAATTCAAAATACGGAACTGAGTTTCCAGAATAATCAACTTCTTCACCGTACTCGTTAATCCAATACACGTGTAGATTCCTTTTTCCCACGTTGGCGAATTCGGCCCGCAAGTAAGTACTAGCCTCTTGGGTGGGTGACATAATCTGTCCTCGCATCGCACAGATTTCCGGCGCTTGCTGATTTTCTACAATGGGAAATGAACCGTTTTCTGTTACGTTTTCGTCGACAGTATTGTTATCATCCATTGATTGAAAGGTATAAGCGTTACTATCTGCATTAATTCGTGCACCGATTGTGAAATAGTCATCATTTTCAGTATTCAAAACCGCTACACACGAACCATCTATAGCACTAACTACTTGTACATAATGACCCCTGGGAATCTCAATATTCGTGGCTGTTTCAGCGTCAATTAACCGAATGGGTTCGTACGGATTACGATCGAGGTTAGTTAACGAACCGTTGGGACCAATCCACCAGATATTAACGGGGTCGTGGCCAATATTATTAAAGGTAACTGTCTGATTCTCACCAATAGTGGGAGACATAACTATTCCCTGAAGGCTGCATGTGTCCCATGTTTCTGTTAGCTGACTATTATATTGATTGATGTACTGTTGTTCATCCGCAGCTAGTGCAGCTTGTTCCATTTTTTGTTGCTCTGCTAGCGCTTTCTCAAACTCAGCCTGACGTTTTTCGCGCTGGGCATCCTGCTCGTTCTGCGACTGCTGATGACGTGCATTCCATTCGGTATCGTCAGGTGGCAAGGCTTCAAATACTGAAATGTTTGGTGCTTCAAAACGAGCTCCGGTGCTGTGTTCAATTAAAAAATCTTGTGAAAGATCTCCAAGCATAAAACTGTTACCGGTTGGGTGCATCTCCACGACAGCAACACAGTTGTCATACTCGTCGTTAACGGAATACCAATCGTTGGCGCGACCTTCCATTTGAATGGACTCACTGGCTGCGATTTCAAACAATGATCCGGGGTGATTTGAATAATTACTTTGTAGACCGTCAATATTGACATATGAAATAGTTAAGGCTGCATCACTTTTGTTTACAAAATAGTGGGTCGCCAACACACCCCGACCATCGGAATATTTGTCCGCAAGTGCAGCACATTCATCCTGATATCTCTGGTCATGTCTGGTGTAAATTTTACGATTGTCCACTCGATGGTTGGCAAGGTCTGCTTCAATCTCTGCAGATCGTTGCGCCCACGCCCCCGCCGCTGCATCTCTAATCGCATCTACATGAGACTCAAATTGTCTCTGACTATCAAGTATTGATTGATTTCCAAGGGCTTGGCGCTTGGCATATCGGGCAATGGATTTTATGGATTGGATAGAAAACTTTGAATGGAGAGAGGTAATATTGGCAAAATTGAACAATGCGATACATTCATTCAAGTGATCTAATGCGATAAAAACATCGCCAAAATGCCCTTCAAGGGTTCCGTTGTCTCCGGGGTCGATGGTAAATATTGGATCAGAATCTCCACCCTGCAAACCTACATATTCACCGTTTTTATCAACTCCGTAAACAGACATATAGTCTTGGTCAATGTTATTAAGCGTAATTGAACGCAACTCGCCACTGGTTTGCCGAGAACGACCATTGTAGGTGTTTAACTGGGCGCAATTGTGTTCCCAAACTATTTGGCTTCGATGCAGTTTGCTCAACACGTTATGTAGATTTTGCACGCGCGCTTCCTCAATTTGCTCTATACGGCGTCTCTCCATTTCTTGCTGATGTGTTTTTTCTTCCTCAAGTCTTTCCAGTCGCCTCAAATGAACACTCTTTATCTCCTCAAAATTCTGGTATTTTGGGTGAATCTTCAGGATATGCGCATATAGTTCTTCTTGCATCAGAACAGGTTTGCCGTGCTTATTGCGCCACTGTTCGTATGTTTCTGCCAGCACCTTCCATTCCCGGGTAATTTTTAAATAGTAGTCGTCAAAACCATACTGATCTTGATACTCGGATCGTTTGACTGAGTGTAATGAGTATCCGTATTCGGGGCTTCTATAGAACTGCCAATGATCCGGAATTACTGGTTCAGAGGAACTACCAAAACCAAACACGCCGACAATCTCGTTGCCGATATTTCCAAAAGTTTCATCAACGTCCCAGCCCGCGATATTAATACCATCGGTGCCAACGTGTGCTCCGATATCCAAACCGCCGACATTAACCGAAGCGCCGGCGCTAACTTCGTCAAAGCTAAAATTGGTGGTGGCGGTCGCTCCAAGCTTCACGCCTGCAATAT
>CAJQKF010000169.1 GCA_905478855.1 uncultured Gammaproteobacteria bacterium | reverse complement strand
CATACTGCGGACAGATCACAGATACCTTGATGCCATCGTCTCCGTGCGTGATGGATAGAGACTCCGCGAAACCGACCGCAGCATGTTTCGATGCGGAGTAGGCCGCATCTCCGATCTGACTCAGCAAACCCGCGGCCGATGCCATCTGCACAAAGTAACCCTCACCGCGCGCAATCATCGACGGCAGGACCGCCCGCGCCGCATACACATGGGCCATCACGTGAATATCCCAACAGGCCTGCCAGGTTTCGTTGCTGGCGGAAGCTGAATGATCCGGCTCCCCTAAACATATTCCGGCATTTGAGCAGAACAGGTCTACCGGCCCATAGGCTTCTTCAGTAATGCGCAAGAGGTTTTGTATATCACTCTCTTTGGACACGTCACAGGGAACACCAAGCCCCCCTATTTTTGCTGCAACAGATTTTGCGTCTTCTTCACGCAAATCAGCCACAACAACACGCGCACCTTCGGTCGCAAAGGCCTGGCATAGGGCCCGGCCGATACCACGCGCACCGCCCGTCACAATGACTGTTTTGTTATTCAATTTCATGGGATTTCTCCAGTTATCGGTTCACAGTGACAGGGGTTCATATTCGCCCTTGAGAAAGCGGTCCCTGATCACAAATTTCTGAATCTTGCGCGAGCCGGTCATAGGGAAATCCTCCACCCAACACCAGATGGTTGGTGTTTTCTGGGGAGAAAGCCGTTCCCGGCAAAATCCATGTAAACTTTTTGCGGACACCGGTTGATTCTCCTCCGTGCGGAAGAAGCAGCCGATCACCTCGCCCCATTTATCGTCCGGAATACCCACCACAGCCACTTCGGCTATCTCGGGATGCTCGAGCAAGGTGTTTTCGATCTCAGCGGGAAACATGTTCTCGCCGCCCCTGATAATCATGTCTTTTACACGACCGGTGATTTTCAGATATCCGCGGTTATCCATACTGCCCAGGTCGCCGGTATGCAGCCAGCCATCGCTATCGACGGCCTCATGAGTAGCCTCCGGGTTGTCGTGGTAACCAATCATATTGCAATAGGCCCGTACACAGATTTCACCCACGTTGTCTAGTGGAACCACCTTATTGGAATCCACGCTCCTAATGCTGACTTCGGTTTGCGGTAGCGGCTGGCCAATGGTACGGCAAATATCTTCGATGGAATCATCCGGGAAGTGTTGGGTGATTACCGGCGAAGTTTCTGTTTGCCCGTAAAGGGTTCCGAATCCACAGCCGAAAACGCGCTGAATGTTTTTCACAAGTTCAGGGGCTACCATGGCACCGCCCGAGGAAAACATTTCCACAGAGGAGACGTCATTGGATTCCTTGTCCAACGATTCCAGCAAGGCAACAAGCATGGTCGGCACGCCCAGAATAGTGCTGACTTTTTCCTGTTCAATGATTCGACAAATGGCTGGAGGATCAAACAGCTTGACGATCAGCATTTTGCAACCGGCCTGTAAACACCCCAGAGTGACCATGCCGCAGCCGCTGGTGTGAAACATCGGCATGATATTAATCCAAACGGAATCTCTTCTTACACCTAGCCGATCCGCATAGAATCGCGCATTGTTAAGCAGGCTCAGGTGACTCAGTACGGCACCTTTGGGAAAGCCGGTGGTGCCGGAGGTGTATTGAATCATGGCCGCATCCTCTGGCAGCACAATCTGCAACACATTCACAGGGTCCTGTACGCGGCGCATCGCCTGGATATCGTCCATGTCAACACATTCACGAATTTCACCCAGGCTACTACAAGCCTCCACAGCGATCGTTGCCATGGGGTTGCCACGGTACGTCTCTACCAGGAACAGGGCTACTGAACCAGACTGTTCCAGAATGTAGCGCAGTTCCCTTGCCTGTAGTGCTGGATTGGCGGCAACAATGACAATGCCAGCGAGCGCGCAGGCAAATTCCATAATGACCCATTCCGGCGAATTTGGCGACCACACCGTAACGCATTCCCCAAGTCGGAACCGACTAGCCAATGCGAAGGCCTGCTCTTCGCATTCGACCAACAATGAAGACCAGGTCCATGATCGGCCAATTTGGCCGTCGATATCGATCTCAACCAGCGCCGTTTCATGCGGATTATATTGGGCCGTTAGCTTGAGTTGTTCGCCGATAGTGATTGATTGGACTTGGGATTCGGTCTGGGCGGGAAACAGGGATTCGGTCAATCGAACCACGTAGCTCATTTTTGTTGTCCACTTTCAGGCCCGGTTTTACTTCCCGGGATAGGTTCGCCAGAATCCCGCTCGGCCACAGCCTGCTTAAATCCCACGTCCTCGGCTCGAGCCTTGAATGCCACACCTTCGGGGCTATGACGGGCAAATCCGTCAAACAATGTGGCAAGGGTCTGGGTTCCGGCAAGCCCCATATTCTCATAGGCCTGGTTGACCAACATCTTCGACATTGCCAACTGGTTTCTGGGGATACCCTTGATGCGCTCCACAAGACTCTTCACGGTATCGTCCAGTTGATCGAGTGGTACCGCCTGTAGGACCAAGCCCATCCTTTCCGCTTCCCTGCCGGTAATAAGGTCTCCGGTAAATAGCATGCGCTTGGCGCGCTCGGCACCGAGCCGATATACCCACATGGCGGTGGTCGGGCAACCCCAGACCCGTGCGGGCGGATAACCAATGCGGGCGTCTTCATTCATGAGGATGATATCGGCGCATAACGCGATATCACTGCCGCCTGCCACGGCGTCTCCCTGTACTTTGGCGACTACCGGTTTGGGGCATCTCCACAGAGACATGAAACTGTCGGTGCAACGTTGCATGAACTGATAATCCACCATGGCATCCCAGGGCATGTCCTGGATCGCGGGATTGTCCCCCTCTGCGAAAACATTGAGGTCATAGCCCCCACAGAAACCCCTCCCTGCTCCCGTTAAAACGATGACATGAACCGAATCGTCTTTCGTTGCCTGCTCAACAGCTTCCCTAAGCTCACCCGGCATGCGTTCGGTGATGGCGTTGAATTTTTCAGGTCTGTTCAGGGTGATGGTTGCAACCCGGTCGTCAATTTCAATGGTGATTTCATTCATGGTTTAGTTTCTGATTCTCATTCATTTTGATGAATCCTCGCGATCGTTTGTTTTACTTGAAGAGAAATGTTTCGCACCATCGATACCCTCTGCAAACAGCGCATCTCGCCCGTTGTACCATTCATAAGTAATGGCCTCACGCAGGGATTTCCCGTACTGGTTATTTATCGGTGCTCCATATCCCTCAGGCTACTTCAGCCACTTCAGGAACTGCAATCTTGAGGCCACGCGGAATTTCACGATTCTCATCGTACATAGGCGTCGTACAGGTTTGTGCTGAACGAACCTCACCGTCGGTGCAAACAACTTCAAAATCTGAATCAAGACCGGCATCCGCATCATCGAGTCTAACAATGGCCACACCGCATTGCTGGTAGGGTGACCAGGCACTGGAACAGACAACGCCTGCGTCTAACCCATTGGATTTCAACGCACGTCCAATCTGCGCCACGCCTCCCTCTGTTCTCAGCCCCCAGGTACGGCATCGTTTATCCGCATGAAGTAATGCTTCGCGTCCACAGAATTCGCCTTTGTTGAAATCCACCATATGGCTCAATCCCACATCAAAAGGGGTCGTCGCCTCGTCAAAATCCGAACCGGCATTCAACAACCCGGCTTCGATTCGTCGGGCTCGAAACGCATCAGCGGAGGTCGGCGTCATGCCATAAGGCTTACCTGCTTCGAGGATTCGTTCTCCCACGGCATCAATATCGGTGTCGGGTAACAGATAGAATTCCCAGCCGAGTTCATTGGTGAATCCGGAACGGGTCAGCATCACCGGTTGACCCGCAATAGTAACTTCAGCCATATCGAAGTACTTGAACGGTTCCGGCATTGGCCCATCCACAGCGCTCGCCAGCACCTCGAGAGATTTTGGCCCCTGTACCTGGCTGACCCAGACGCCGGGGTCAAACACTTCAACACCAAGCCCTGGCATTGGCAAGCAGCCAGGAAAACAGATCACCATCTGCCTGGCCAAACCAAAAGCGATCCTCAGCCAGACGAACCAGAACGCCGTCAGTAATCATGCCGCCATGGTCGTAGCAGGCAAACTGATAACTGCAGCGGCCCACCCTGTTCTTTGCGATATCACGGGTAAACACGCGATTAAGAAGAGTTACCGCGTCAGGTCCCCGAATCTCCAGGGGTAATTCCCCCGTGTGCCGCAGGATGACGCTTTGTCTAACCCGCCAGTACACGTCGTCCGCGCTCAGATTATTAAGGCTCGCGGTAGCGAGACGTCGGTTATAGACAAAATAAGTAGGATCGTAGGGCAACTCCTGATGAATCAATGGATGAGGTGCCATGGTTCGCGCCAATTCATTGGGGCGTTCAATCTCAGTTTGATGCACGGAGACTGCGATTTGCAGATTATTTGAGTTAATCAATGTTTGGACTCTTGATACAATGAGGGTTATGATCTTTGGAGAAGTGATTTAATCACAGTAATTTTGCTGTGGATATTTTAAATTCTCGAACAAGTTGTCAGTATATTTCGAACATTAAAGATGCCCTTCAGATCCTACGACACGCTTAGAGTCTTTACCGCCGTTGCCCGTCATGAAAGCGTCACGGCTGCCGCCTCAGAGCTGAATCTCTCAAAATCATCTGTCAGTTATCAGATTCGAAAACTGGAAGGCGAACTGCGGTTTCCCGTATTTGAACGAAAGGGACAGCGACTCCATATAACCCCCAAGGGTGAAAAGCTGATGCACAGTGCACAACTGGCCTTCGGCCAGCTCGACCGGGACATCCGTCAGCTCAAAGAGACAACAACCGACATGATCACAATCGGCGCACTGACTTATTTCTTTTCGCGTTGGTTATCGTCCCGGTTGATGTCATTCATGGAAGCCAACCCAAGTATCGCCGTTCGAGTAGAACCGATTACCGGGATCGCTGATCTCCCACATTCCGATATCGACGTCGCGATCTGCTGGGGCGTTGGGGATTGGGACAAATCGGATCACGAACTTGACCGTACACTTCTGTTCAATTGTCCGGCCCGACCAACGGCGAATGCGTCGATTACAAAACAGGTTCAGAAAATCGGACTAGAACGAGCGCTAAGAGAAATTCCCTTGCTGGCTGATAGCTCGGGTAGTACCGGATGGCAACAATGGCATCAGCTTGCCGGACTGGAATATCTCCCAATGCAAAATCGTCTTGTCATTCCCGATTCCAACGACCGTGTACAAGCTGTTATTGATGGCCAGGGTATCGCGCTGTGGGATGACCTGATCCAAAATGAACTGGATTCTGGGGAGCTTTTCTTTTTATCAGAATTGGCCGTAAAGGATGCGGGCTACTACCTGTCTTGTTCGTATCCTTCTATGGAACGCAGTGCAGCTACTGAGACATTTATCAATTGGATCAACGAGCAAAATTTGTAGTACCTGAGACAACATTTACATCGTATACCGGGGACATTGTTTACACAATTGAGCATTTGGAGGTTTCCAGATGCCGTGGAGAAAGTGTAAACCGATGGATGAGAAACTTAAGTTCGTTGCTCGAATGTTAGATGGAGAAAAGATGTCTGTATTGTGTCAAGAGTTTGGAATATCTCGACCCACGGGCTACAAGATATTTAATCGTTATAAAGACACAGGTCTGGCAGGGCTAGAAGAACATAGCCGAAGACCCTATCGCCACCCCAACAAATTGCCTTTCCAAGTTGAACGCGCAATATTAAAAATCAAACATGAATACCCTACTTTCAGACTTTCAAATTAGTTGAAGACTGGCAAGTACATAAAATCATCAGACGTTACAACGACGTGATTAATTACACTGGAGAAATTCCCAAAGACATTCTGTGGTGGAGCTTAAGAAAAAAAGAAAATCAGAAAAGCGGGTCTAATTAGGGTCTAGCAAAAACCTAAAAACACTATAACTTATTGATTTAAATGGTGGCCAGGGACAGAATCGAACTGCCGACACGGGGATTTTCAGAACGATAATGGAATATTTTATCTATATTTATCAATAACTTACCGAGGCGTCCGTTGCCTTTTGTGCACAACAATGCATAACCGTGCATAACTGATCCACACAAAATCCCCACATCCAAATATTATGGAACCTATATACCTTTGTCAGCGTAGCGAAATTCCAAAGGACTTTTCTACGCGGCTATTTATACTTCATGTTGAGTCATGGATAACATCAACAAAAACTCTAGTTGTACCAAACTGTGGCTTCACTACCTGTCAACGTAAAATAGATCGCCGTATCATTGATGCGTCTGCTTCCCCCCCTAGCAAATTTTGGTTCCATCTTAATATGCCACAGCCAATTAGCTTCGTAGCCTGGCCGTAACGAGTTTTCTCGGTTTACCTGTCCCGTTGTGGTGACATTCGTCTAAACAAGCGCCTAGCGGCTGCTAAATCACGTTTGGCTTGAAAGAATACTTCATCGATATAGAAATATCGCCATAGCCTTAGCATTTAAGTTTCAATCGCTTGGCGTACCTTGAAGTACCAGTTAACTTTGCTGTACCAAAATTTTAATTATCCACACAACTCTACTCGCTTTCTGGTGACAGTTCCCACACTTCTTCGCCTTCGATAACATCGATAAACCTAGATGCGTTAAATTCATCTGGATATAGTGTTTGCGCCCCATTTGAACCGAAATCGGGAAGAGCACTCGTTAGCTCCGTATCGCTACTGAGTAGTTTTTCTGGATTGTTCAATAAATGTCGGTCGTCACGCAATGCGACGATCACCTCTTCCAGTGATATCTTTAGAAAACCATTAAATCTTTCATGATCGTGTTCAATCGAGGTATCCACAATCCATCCACGAATAGGTAGTAGTAGCCTGTGCGACTGATCACCGAGCAACCTCCCCAAATCTTCTTCGGATATAAGCGCTTTCTCAACTGCACGTACTTTTCGCTGAAGTTGCAACCCGGCTTTGCGCAGTGCTGTCTTTCCGTGCAACCAGGCCTCCTTTCGAGAACGACGAAGAAAGGTGGATTTGACCTCTAGGACAAATACTTGTCCGTCTCGAGCACAAATAAGATCCACTTCTCCGGGATCTTCTTCAAACACGCGCTGTGGCTGGTAGTTGAGCACAACGGAAAAGCCACGGTGCTCGAACAGCTTGGCAAGCCGCTTTTCGATACGCTGAG
>CAJQKF010000168.1 GCA_905478855.1 uncultured Gammaproteobacteria bacterium | reverse complement strand
AAAACACTTCCACTGGGGTATAACCCAGGTTTTAGACTTATCAATAGTGCGTTCCAGAACAACCGCCACCGGCACGGCTACTTCCCGCTCGGATTCGGTAAATTTCAAATCAGGTTTCTTCGTCATGTTAATTAAGACAACATCGGCAATATAACGAGGCAAGCATACGTTGGAAGAACTATATGACGCAAGCGCGCCAACACACTATTGTCAACAAGTGCGATTAAATTATTCACAATAGAGGTGAATTAAAAGCTATTTGCCAGTCGTATTGTCTGAGGTATTGAAATTACCGTAACAGCCGATTTCGCCGTTTCAAAATTTAAAAGGTTCATCAACTACCTGAAAGGTTAACAGGATAATGTTAACTCGCGGCCCAGAACATAGTGCTCCTGCTCTGTTGTTTCGATAGAACCCGGTCTTACCGCCCGAACGCACTGAATAGCAGCTGAGGGGCTCCATCCATATTCAATAAGCAATAGAGCAACCACTAATCCGGTTCGACCTAACCCGCCCCGGCAATGAACAAATACACGACCATTGTTAGTCAGAGCATTCCTAAGCGTAATGAGCGTCTCTTGCCATTGGGCTTCAAAGACGTTATCCGGTATCGAGTAATCGATTATTGGCCGATGTAACCACAGCATATTGTGCGATTGAACCATTGCTGACAAAGTGGATACACCAAGACGATTTAATTCATCAATCTGCATGAGTGTAACCACAACCGAAGCACCCCAGTCGGCAATGGACTGGATATCCTCTGTTAAACTTGAATGGGAATGGCGCCCCGGGCAGGCGCTCATACCTATACAGCCCTTTCCCGGAAGTTGAACGACCGAGATATGAGCAAACAGATGATTAGCCATTTCGGTTTCGCAAATGAATTCCACGAATAATCAACCCAACCACCAACACGGTATACACAATAGCAATAAAATAGGCCAGTCCATGAAAGGAAATCGCCATGGCCCATCCGCCCGATACCGACCCGAATAGCGCTCCCATACCCCACATAACCGCAAATGCGGCGGACCCTGTCACCAACTCCGGCCCTCTAAAACGATCTCCCAAGGCTGCCAGAGCCACACTGTAGACACCGTATCCTGATGTGCCGAGAATAACTAAGCAAACCCACATTGCCGGTGTCGCCATTACCATCGGAAGAATTATCGCTGATATTACGGCAACCAGTGCACAACTCGCTATAACAAGTCGTTTGGGGAATATGTCAGCTAACCAGCCGATCGGCACCTGAAAGAAAACGTTGCCTAAGATTAAAGCCGTTAAAGCAAGCGAAGCCGTTGTTACATCAAGACCGACTCTCAATCCGTAGATAGGGAATAAAGACAATGTTGACGCATCAAATATTGAAAAAACACCCACTGCACATAACAGCATTGGTGCTTTAACCATAAAACTAAATATGCCGGATGTTTCCGTTTCCTCATACTGTAATTTACTATTATCACGGATCATCGACAGAGGAATCATACCGAGCAGAAGCACAACAGTGGCAATAATATAAGGCAGCCAACCATGTATACCAATCCAGCTGATAAGCGCAGGACCCGCGCCAAAACTTGCGGACAGTATTGAACCATAGAGCGCAACAATCTTACCGCGGTGCTTATCCCCTGCAAATCGAACGATCCAAGCTTCACTCAACACAAATAAAATTGAGGTCGACATACCGGTCAATAAGCGAAGACCGAACCATGCCTCTAAGCTATCAAACAACATAAAACACGGCATTAGAAACGCTGTGATTAATGCTGCTGTCAATGCGGTGTTTCGAGATCCAAAACGCCTCGATGCTACGGGTATAACCGAGGAAAACAACAGAATGCCAATCGGCATCATTGCGGAATTCATACCGATCATGCTTGGTGAAACACCTCTTTCCTCGAGCAGCAACGATAATAAGGGGTAGGTCATACCAAAGGTCAAGCCAAATACCGTAACGGCGGCACAGGCAGCAACCAGGTTTCGCCAATCTGGAGATTCAGCTTGATTCATATCCAATATTTTTCTACCTATAATTTCGGCTGACACGGCAGCGGATATGTCATTTTAAATATAGATGACGAGTAATCCTGAGCCTGATCAAAACAAGTCACCAGTCCGGCGCCGTTCCACCAGAATAGATGCGGATTAAGTGTACTTAGTGAACGACGATCATTGAGCGGCAAAGATTCGTGGATTTCGAAGTGCAGATGCAAGTTCGGGGCAAGTAAACCAGTTTGGCCTAATGCGGCGATCTTTTGCCCTCTTTGCACTTGCTCACCTTTTTTAACCAGTCGTTTATCCAGATGAAAATACCGCGTTACGGTATGCAGTCCGTTAACATCAGATCCATGATCAATTTCCAGTCGGTTGCCATACAACGGATCCCAAAATGAGGCACTAACATAGCCGTTTGCTGGAGCAATTACAGGTAAGCCCTTTTTCCCAATGATATCTATTCCGTCATGACTTCCGGGCACCGGTTCACCAGATCTGCCAATAATCGCCGGCTTATAGCGTTGTGTAATTGACGGCGCATTAGACGGAAGAAATACAGCAGTGCCGGTATCGTAAACATCATGTCCCTCCAGAACCACATAGCCGACAAGAAACTTATCTTGCAGCACAGCGCACGACGAGAGCAACATACAGCACAAAGCCAGCAAGATAAATTTAAACGACATAACCAATTAACAAGTGATAGTCCATGCTAATTTAAAACATTAAGTACCGCACTATATTAGCGCTCCCTTATAATAGGAATGGAACGTTATACAACTAGCGTCGATGATGGCCGCGAAGTACTTCGAGGATATCGAAGAATAATTGATTGGATAACCCTTCCGAAAGATCTACCGCAAGACTCTGCGGATAATAGGGACTTAAATCAAGCCCAACACCAAGACCCATTATTTCCAATTTAGGGTTCTGGGATAGCTTATAAACCACTTTCTGCAAGTGGTTATCCAGATAGAATGCATCATTGGCCAACGCCGTCGCAGTATCCATAGGACTACCGTCGGAAATAACCATCAGTATGTTACGTTCCTTGCCTCGCTTCAATGCGCGTTCACAAGCCCACTCAACTGCCTCGCCATCAATACCTTCACGAAACAGATCTTGTTTGAAGAATGCAGCTAAACCACGACGAGACTTTCGCCATGTTGAATCTGCATTTTTAAAAACAATGTTACAGGCTTCATTTAATCGACCTGGATTCATGGGCTGCCCCTCTATCATCCAGTCTTTTTGTGCACGTCCCCCGCTCCAGGTATTCGTACTGAAGCCTAGCACCTCAACTTCAACTTCAGCTTGCTCCAAAGCACGCGTCATTACGTCAATAAGAACTGATATTTGATCAACGTATTGTTTCATTGACCCAGAGCAATCGACGAGAATAGTAAACACACACTTGGCATGTAATTCATAACGGGTTTGCTGGAATAAACGACGTTCTGCCGGAGAAGTGATGAGCTGACTTAAACGGCTACCATCAATCCGACCACTCTCTTCGCCAAAATTAACACCATCCACTCTCGGCTTGGACAACATCGCTTTAAATAGACGTGAAAGACGAGGAATATTTATATTTTGTTCGCGTACTAAAGTATCAAGCCGTTGTCGGTATTCATCCAGCAACACAGATCGAACTAGCTTTACAGAACTAACAACTCGATCATATTTCTTAGTAAAGACATGATACTTTTGATTCAATTCTTCCAGTGTTTTGCTTACACCGGAATCGGCTTGGGCAAAACCTTCACCATCACTCTCATCAAATTCTAAAATGATCGAAAAAATAGCACGCTGTTCTTCGTTACGAACTTTACGAACAGGATTATTTTCTTGAGAATGACGCACACTGGACGCAATCACCCGGGCAATTTCTAAAGCATGTTGGGCAAAAATTGCTTGGTCATCCTGGGTGCTACTTAATCCTCGAAAGTGCTCACCGAGAATATCCTTGAATGCCATACGTGAGGGTTCGAGCAGGTCCTCGAATTCCTCGGGCACTCCAACACGATTTATACGCGACCAGCTAATCAATGCGATTGAAAATAGAATAATTCCCAGATCCGTTTCCGTTAAACCGGAGCCGAGAAATTCATTCGCCCACACTTCAAAACGGCGGCGCAAATTATACCTAACACCCGGTAAAGATTCCGCAGCCAACGACTCGACACGGAATTGTTCGAGCATTTCGAACAGCATTTTTTCTATTGGGTCGTCAGGTACAAACTGTTTGTGGATTACCTTATCGGAATAGCGCAAGCGCATGGCCGTGCTATCAATCACTCCACGATGGGATGGGAAGTCGCGATAATTTTCAACTTGCAGGTGTACGGCGTGCACCGGCACTCTGCGCTCACCCTGATACAGACTTCGTGCACGAAAGTGCAGATCGCTAATACCGGTTAATGCTCGAACGGATGCAGCGCATAATTCCTCTACACGCTGCTGATCCTGCGCACGTTGAGCGTTGTTCATACGCTTAGAGCAAAAGACTCGTCAAGCTCAGCATTGCAACAACGCTGAAAATACTCCGCAATAATCGGACGTTCCGCTTCATCAGTTTTATTTAAAAATGATAGACGAAATGCTCTTGCCATATCACCGAAAATCTCTAGATTTTCAGCCCAAGTAATTACCGTTCTAGGCGACATCAACGTCGATAGATCTCCGGTTCTAAACCCATTGCGAGTCAGGTTTGCTAGTTCTACCATTGACCTAATGATTGCCTGTCCGTCAGGGTTATTCATGGATGGCACACGAGAAACAACAATTTTCATCTCCTCTTCGAGGGAAAGATAGTTTAACGTAGCAACAATGTTCCAGCGATCAATTTGCGCATGATTCAACAACTGAGTACCGTGGTACAGGCCAGTTAAATTGCCTAACCCAACCGTATTCGCTGTGGCGAATAAGCGAAAAGATGCATGAGGCTTAATGACCTCATTTCGATCCAACAAGGTAAAATGACCGCCCTGCTCTAAAATTCGCTGAATCACAAACATAACATCGGCACGACCCGCATCATATTCATCAAAAACCAATGCCACAGGTCTACGCAAAGCCCAAGGCACAATTCCTTCCTGAAACTCGGTTACTTGTTTGTTATCTCGTATCACTACCGCATCACGACCAACAAGATCCAAGCGGCTAATATGACCATCCAAATTCACCCGAAGACATGGCCAATTAAGTCGTGCAGCTACTTGTTCAATATGAGTTGACTTACCTGTTCCATGTAATCCCTGAACCAATACCCGTCGATTACGATGAAAACCTGCTAATAGAGCAAGTGTAACGTCAGCATTAAACTGGTACGCATCATCAACTTGGGGCACGTATTCATTGGCCTCGCTAAACGCCGATACAACGAGGTCGGAATCAATTCCAAAAACTTCACGTACCAAAACACGTGTATCTGGAAGACTATCCTGGGTTAATGTCATAAATTAAATACCATTAGTAGAAAAAATTCGGGGGTCCCGTGGGACCCCCGATTCGTCGCTTATACGTAGTCCTTGTATTTTTCCAAGTGACGGATCGGCTTTGATAGCGCATCTTTACGGAACGGGTCGCCCAATTCACGTGTACACATAACTTCAATGATGCAGGTTTTCTTTTCGTTCATTTGCAGATCAATTGCCTTGTTCAACGCAGGTCCAACGTCTTCCAGCTTGTCTACAGTTATGGCTTCTGCACCCATAGCACGAGCGATATCAGCAAAACTTTGATTATCCAGTTCGCCAGCAACAAAACGACGATTGTAAAAATCAACCTGGTTTTTCTTTTCTGCTCCCCATTGACGGTTGTGAAATACCACGGCTGTTACCGGAATTTTATGACGAACACAGGTCATTGTTTCCATCAAGCTCATACCCCATGCACCGTCACCAGCATAGGCAATGCCAGGGCGTTCGGGAGAGGCAACTTTGGCACCCATCATTGTTGGTAATGCGTAACCACAGTTACCCCAACTCATTGGAGCAAAGAAACTACGCGGACGCTCGAAACGAAGATAACTATTCGCTACTGCATTGATGTTACCGATATCAGTTGACACCATTACATCAGCGGGCATCGCTTTTTCAAGTTCACGTAGAACCTGACGTGGATGCATCCAGTTACCATCCTCAGCTTTTTGCTCTTCGATCATATCCAAGCTGAATCCATCTTTTTCATGGGTCCAGTTATCAAGCTCAGCTTCCCAAGCTTCTTTTTCAGCTTTTATATCGGCAGCGCGTTCTGCTTTATTCGCATCACAGGCCAATTCACGGTCATTAAGCATTTCTAGTAGTGTGGCAGCTGAAGCAGCTGCGTCCCCACAAATACCTACAGAGATCTTCTTAACTAACCCAAGCATTTTGTGATCGGCATCGATCTGGATAATTTTGGCATCTTTCGGCCAGTAATCCATGCCATGTTGAGGCAATGTGCCGAATGGACCAAGACGTGAGCCTAGTGCGACAACAACATCAGCCTTCGCCATTAATTTCATCGCCGCTTTAGAACCTTGATAGCCCAGCGGTCCACACCACAGAGGGTGACTTGCAGGGAAAGAATCATTGTGCAAGTAGCTATTTGCAACCGGGGCACCTAAGCGCTCGGCAAGTGCTTTACACTCTTCTACACCATCCGCCATAACCACACCACCACCAGAGATAATGACCGGGTTTTTCGCGACAGCAAGCATGTCAGCGGCTGCACGTAAGCTTTCTTGCCCACCTGGGCCACGATCCAAGCGCATTGGCTTAGGAATTTCTATATTCAAATCGCCATAGAAATAGTCTCGAGGAATATTTAACTGAGTTGGGCCCATTTCGCTCATAGCCCGATCAAAGCAACGCGCTGTAAATTCAGCCATGCGATTGGGATTGTTTACATGCCCCTGATACTTGGTGAACTCTTGAAACATTGGTAGTTGGTTTGCTTCCTGGAAGCCACCAAGACCTTGTCCCATTGTTCCAGTTTCCGGAGTAATCATTACAACTGGAGAATGTGCCCAATAAGCTGCTGCGATTGCAGTAACACAGTTACTGATGCCGGGTCCATTTTGCCCAATTACAACACCATGTTTACCCGATGCACGTGCATAGCCGTCAGCCATGTGTGCCGCACCCTGCTCATGAACAACAGGAATTAATGTAATTCCGGCAGGTGCGAAAATATCCATAGCGTCCATAAACGCTGAACCCATAATCCCGAACATAGTCGAAACTTCATTAGCCACCATCGTTTCTACGAAGGCTTCACTCGGTGTCATACGTGGCATATCACGTCTCCTGATGAAATAAAAAAATTAAGAAAAACGAATCTTTACAAAACAGAATTGGCTTTCGTAAAGACTGAAAATTGAATGAAAATAGTTAAATCCTCAAATAGTGAGATTAATTGTCTCACTTTCTATTGTTAACGTCCAGTTTTTCTTTATACTCTCGAATATTGTTCTTTTGCAACTGAAAATTTAGTTTTCCTCACCAATACTATGAAAGATGCCGACACACAGTCACACTCAGCCATTTCCCGTGGCATAGATCTGCTTGAATGGATCGTAACGCAAGATAGACCGGTTACTAGCGCTGAAGCCGCGGTGGCGCTCGGATTAACCCGCCCCACTGGGCATAGGGTTGCCCAGCAATTGGAAGAAGCAGGCCTATTGCAACGCGAACCTAATGGGAAGCGATTTACGGCCGCTAACCGACTGGCTAACCTTGCCATTAAGACGCTAGCGCATGCAGCGATAGGCTCCAGTCGCCATGCGGTATTGCAAACACTATCTGAGGAAATAAATGAAACCTGTAATTGCGTTGTACTGGACGGGAATGCGCTGGTCTATTTTGATCGCGTCGAAGCCAACTGGCCAATGCGTATCCACTTGCCAGTCGGAAGTCGCGTTCCATTGCACGCGACGGCCAGCGGCAAGCTCTTTCTAGCTATGCTGCCAAAACAACAACAACAAGAACGACTGGATTCTATAGGTTTCGAAAGTTATACCGAACTGACGGTAACTAACCGTAAGAGTCTCCAAACAGAATTAGACACCATCCGAGAGAAGCAAATAGGCGTAGACCGCGGAGAATATCTAGAAGGGCTGATCTCCTTGGCGGTGCCTGTTTACGACAACCAAAACCGTATTTGTTTCGCCATTGCCGTGCACGCACCCACCGTTCGGCGAACCCTCGAAGAACTCTACCAATATGTACCAACTATGCAAATAGCGGCCAATCGGCTTTCAACGATTGAAGACAACCGCACCCAATTAACCAACGGATAGTTGGACTACGCTTTAACCTGTAATGCAGTAAGCACAGCAGCACCTACAACGTCATCGGCACTACACCCACGGGATAGATCGTTTGCAGGTTTTGCTAGGCCTTGCAAAATTGGGCCTATCGCCGTCGCTCCACCTAAGCGCTCAGCAATTTTATAACCAATGTTCCCAGAATCAAGATTCGGAAAAATAAACACGTTAGCTTGTGATCGAATTGGGGAATCAGGCGCTTTACGATCACCGATCGACGGAATTATCGCTGCATCAAACTGTATTTCTCCATCGATACAAAGGTCAGGAGCAAGCTCTCGTACCAGAGCAGTTGCATCTATAACTTTCTGTACGCTTGGATGTCGAGCGCTATGTCGGGTCGAAAATGACAACATCGCGACTCGTGGTTCAATGCCCAGTATTGTTCTAGCATTATTAGCGGCAGCAATGGCAATATCTGCTAACTCTTCCACATTAGGGTCAATAACTAAACCACAATCGGCGAAAACCATGGCATCAGAATCAGTGTAATGAGCGGGGTTTGGAATCATTACAAAAAAACTAGATACTAACTTAGCACCCTCAGCTAAACCTGCCACTTGAATCGCCGATCGCACCACATGTCCTGTCGTATAAACGGCTCCAGCTACTGTGCCATCGGCATGACCTGCCCGGACCAGAACATTTGCAAAGGTTAGAGGATCCAAAATGGCTTCACGTGCAGCTTTTAGATCCATGCCCTTATGTTTACGTATCTGATGTAGAACCTCGGCGAACCGTTCTGAATGTTTCGAAACCTTTGGATCAATTACCTCTATATGATCCGACACATTTCCTAACTTCACTTTTAGACTATCCTTAGCACCAATCATTGTAATTTTCGCCAAGCCCTCAGCAACCAGGGTTTGAGCCGCTTGCTGCACTCTGGGGTCTTGCCCTTCTACCAGAACAATATGTTTTTGGGCTTCACGCGCACGCTGATATATTTTCTCGATCGGTGTCATAACAAACTTTTTTCGTTGTAAATTATAAAATAGTGTAAAAATACTACTGTAGCTTACTGCGGGTTATTGTTGTTACACTTATTCTACCCGCAAGCCTAAATAAATTCGATGCATGCAATAATCGCACTTTGGCGCCACCCCCGATCAATGTCTACCGCTATGGAACGTGTTATGAGAGAACGTGGCGATCTGCACTGTTTTCACGAACCATTCATGTATGACTACTACATACATCGAAAGGTTAGACCTATGCCAATGTTCGAGCCTGACGCCGCCCGCCCTGTTAACTACGACTCCATTAAACAATTATTACTTAATACGGCAAATCAGAAACCGATCTTTTTCAAAGACAGGAGTTATTACGTGGTTTCGCAACTGGATAGAGATCCAAATTTTTCTTCACGGATTAAAAATATATTTTTTGATTCGTGATCCGCGTCTCTCAATTCCTTCCTATTTAAAGCTTGATAACCAATTAACCCTGGAAGAAGTTGGTATCGAATTTTCATGAAAACATGCTAAATGAATCGCAGAGAAAAATGACAAAGGCCGTTAATACTTGATGCCGATACAATTTTCTCTTATCCAGAAAAATCGATTAATCAACTCTTTGCAGCGGCACAACTGGATTCAAATTCTAAAGCACTCGATTGGTCAACAACAGTGCTAGCCCAATGGCATGAGGTTTCAGGCTGGCATCTATCGGTAATGAACAGTAGTGACCTAAAGGCCACGCAATCTGCCCAAAACCCTGACGAAATATTTAATGGTGCCGCAAAAATGAATCCTAACTTATCTTATTTCCTCGAACACCATCAACCGTTTTATGAGAAACTTTTAACGATAAGCCAACAACAATCTAAGGCATAGCTAACGCGTCAAATGTAACTTACGGTGCCGTATTTCGAAACGAATCACGATCCGAAAACGTCTTGAACCAAATACTTAGTTTATCGCGACCCGAACGCCAAGAACGATCATCATACCGAAAATCAAGATAAGCCAAAGCGCAGGACAAGGCGATATTACCTACGGTCACATCCTGACTCAGGTTGTCTGCATCCGCTTCCAATGCATCAATAGATCTCACTATCTTTAACCACTGATTATTTGACCACTCATCCCAACGATACTCCTCAGGCCTAACAAAACCTTCGTATCGTATTAGTATCCCAGCATCACACATTGCATCTGCAATAGCTTGCAACCGCATATCGGTCCATCGGGACTTCCCGCTTGGAATCAAACTATCCGCAGAGCCGACCGAATCTAGGTAATCGCAAATAACTCGAGAATCAAAAAGGCTCATACCATCATCTAATTGGAGAGATGGTATCTTACCAATCGGATTGCTCGATGACACCGAATCATCTGGACTAACCGGTGTGATAGTTACTTTCACCAGTTCAATTTGATCCGCAATGCCTCGTTCTTCTGCAACCATACGAACCTTACGAACAAATGGTGAAGCCGGATTAAAAAATAATTTCATAATGATATCCAAGTTATGTTTATCTGCTGTTACGCTATTTTGGTGGCAAAATAAACAATTATCAATCGCTAACAGATTAACCGAATAAACTTAAGCCTGCGCACTCTTCAGTGTATCAATTAACTAACCAACAGATGAATTCAATTTTTTCTCCATGAAGTTGCGAACATTCGTATTTATTAACTCTACGACTTATTCTCGAGCAATTTTGGAGCAGCTTGTTCAAATGCAAGAACTCGATATCCTATGCATGGTTCTACCCGGATATTCACCCGCTAGCAATTATATAAAAACACCACTATTTATCAGTACCGACTCAACACTCGATTCCAATCTTAAAGTTTTTTATGCTCCGGACAACACTACAAAACTACAACAACGTATTGCTGAACTACAGCCAGATCTTCTATTAGTAACCTGTTTCCCTTACAGGATTAGAGACTCTATTCTATCGGCAGCACCGTGCATAAACCTTCATCCATCGTTACTCCCAGCATATCGTGGCCCTACTCCCCTGTTCTGGCAGTTTCAAAGCGGTGAACAAAATTTTGGTGTTTCCATACATCGCGTTATTGCAAAAATGGATCGAGGAACGATACTAAAACAAAGAAAGATACACTTCGAGTGGGGAATCAATAAGGTTGATGCAAACAATCGATTAGCTACTTGTGCAATTAATCTACTCGAATACCACATCCATCAGCCACACGAAAAAGATGATGCTAACGACCTTGTAACCGAGAGCTCGGCACAGGGGTTCCCCAAAGAAAAGAATTATCAAATTGAAGAGAATTGGAGCGTTCAACGCGCGTTCAACTTTGTAAGAGGCACCGCTGCCGAAGGAATAGAATTCCACTATAAGGATACCATTGGAAATCATTTTTGGTTTATCAATGCCGACGGGTTTCGCACTGTACCCCTTCAAGCGCAACTCGAATCCACCGACTACCAGTTATCTTTTCGAGACGGTGTTCTGTATCTAAAATAACAGTTCTAAATATTCAATTGCCTTCGAATCAACGCAATAAGATTAAATATTACAAACACCGTGGCGGCACATACCACAATTGAAGGCCCCGTCGGAGTATCCCAATACCATGAAGCCGCGAGGCCACCTAAAACCGATAAAATACCAACCACGACGGATAATGCTGTCATTTGTAACGGGCTTGAGCTTAGGCTCCGTGCCGCTGCTGCCGGAACTATTAGTAGTGCGGTAATTAACAGGACACCTACAACTTTCATTGCCATCGAAATAACCAATGCAATATTGACCATCAATATAACTTCTATCCAGAAAACAGGCACACCCTCAATCCAAGCTAGATCTCGGTGAACTACAATAGATAGTAAAGAGTTCCAGAATATAGCCGTTATGATTAGTACAATAATCCCGGTAATTACAATCAGATAAAGATCATCGATACCGACTGACAATATGTCACCAAACAGTAACCCATGAAGATCGATCCTTACACCATTTAACTGAGACAAAACAACAAGACCGATGGCGAGACCGGTATGAGAAAATATCCCAAGCAAAGTATCGGATGAAAGACTTAAACGACTGATCATGAGTTGTAGTAATAGAGCGATGGACACAGCAACAAGTATTACAGCAACTCCTGGTTGAACACCTGCGACAATACCCAATGCCACACCAAGCAGACTTGAATGAGCGATCGCATCACCAAAATATGCCATCCTGCGCCAAACGACGAACACGCCAAGTACACCCGCAACCAATGCAAGCATGCAACCTGCAATCAATGCCCGAATCAGAAAGTCATCCATGATTGCAACCGTCATCAATCACATCACCGTGAATACCGTGACGATGGTCGTGATGATGAGTGTACAATGCCATACTGCGCTCTACTTCCGGGCCAAATAAATCGAGGTAAGCACTGCTACGAGTTACTGACTGTGGATGTCCCGCACAACAAACATGCCGATTAAGACACAGCACTTCATCCGTTGCCGCCATCACCAAATGCAAGTCGTGTGAAACCATAACAACGGCACACCCCCGACGCTTA
>CAJQKF010000167.1 GCA_905478855.1 uncultured Gammaproteobacteria bacterium | reverse complement strand
TATATCCGGTCGGTAAGCCCACATATAACAAACTGACAAATAGACCTAGTAAGATAGCGTAAATTAGCAACATTACCTGCATCATTGGTTTTATACGTCGCTCGCCCATCAAAAACATAACACCCAGAATAAAAAATGGGGCTAGTGCATAAAAACCCATATCCTGCAGCATTGCTGCAAAAAATATTGGTAATGTAAGCATACCGCCGACAAAATTAGAGCGAAGGTAATAAATAAATATTCCAAGTAGTACCGCTGCTGAAATTATCTTAATGGTGTGAACCCCAGTGTCTTCAATAGACATTGCACCGGCAATCCACTCAGGGATCAGGATGTAGGCAAAAGGAATCGCTAACAAACCAAATGTTGATAAATACCAACCTAAGTCGGTGTGTCCAGATTCATTAGCAATATCCTGAGATCCATCGTCGGAAGCATCGCCCATTTTCCCAGAACTACCACCGTCTCCAACCTTATAGTGATAGAGCAGTTGCCCAATGGATGCGATAGCAATCAACAGTAGAATGGTTCGCGGCCAGGCCGAAGCACCGAACTTATAAATTTCGATTTCCTTATCAAATTCGAATGAATATATATATAGAAAAAGGGAGAGTCCAAGCCATAAACTGGCTTCTATAATATGTCCCGCTCTTAACTTACCCATAATGATGTTACCCGGATAAAATTTTTATATGAGGAATAATCAATTAAACCACAATCAGCTGATATCAAAGACCGATATATCAGCCGGGGAGATTTGTACTGAATCAATTTTGAAAAGAATTCGACCCACTACATAACAATCAGGTTCCTTAGTACCTACTAATCGACTAAGACTTAAAGCACTAAAAAAACACCCCGGCAATCGCTAGAAAACCGGGGTATTTCTATCTCGTAAGATTTTGAGGCTTACTTCACTTCAAGACCCATTGTTTTGTATACGTCACGATACTGCGCAACCGTGGTATCGATCAACTCTCTTGAACCTTCAGTATCACGATAACTCTCAATTAACGTCATAAACTTACTTTCATTGAACGCTTGATAACTTTCTTCACAATATGCTTTTTGAAAAGCCCACTGCAGCCACTCAACACGGTCAGCCGGAGCATCTTTATGCACATAAAACCCACGAAATCGGTAAAGCGGATCAAAATCTAAACCAGCATCTGTCAAGCTTGGTACGTCAGAAAATGCAGCTGGCCGTTCTTTCAGAATGGTCAAAATAGGCTTAAACAATTCTGCATCAAGGAATTTACGTACATCACCCGGTTGTTCAAATAGTGCATCAACCTGGCCTCCCGCAAGCGCTCCATAACGGGGAGCACCTTTATCGAACGAAATTTGCTGAATCTGCATACCGGTTGCATCGGTAATGAACTTCATTGTTACGCGTTCCATCGAACCTTCTTTGGAAACATTAGCAATTGTTGCTTTACCGTCTTGATCTTTAACCCACTTCACAAACGAATCCCAATCGTGGAATCGATCTTCCTTAACGCGAATATAAACCTGTGAGAAGGTAATCTGCGAAGTCACTAGCGGGATCAAATCCTCCGCGGGATTTGGTCGCGCAGAATCCAGCGCATGAGCACTTGCCGCATCATCGATATGCTCCAGAACAGAATAACCGTCTGCAGGGGACGCCATAAATGCAGTCATACCCACCGTACCGGAACCACCTGGTTTGTGGTCACGATTAATCGACACATCCGTTAATTCAGAAACAGCCTTGGCCATAGCTTGTGCTACCTGACCAGAACCACCGGCAGGACCGTAAGGTACAACCATAGTTAACGCACGCTCAGGGAAACCAGATGGTTTATCCATGGATCCAGGCAAGCTATCAGTTGCACAGGCCGCATAGGCAACATTTGCAGATAAAACCATTGCTGCAAATACCGTGCCCGTAGTAGCTACGTATTTTTTTAATGTCATGGGAAATTTTCTCCTCGTCTCAAATGGTAATTGCGATATCAATCAAATGCTCGCGCGATCATACTATCCCAGTCAGTTTTAGCTGTCCAGCAATGAATTATTGCTACAAATTCGGCCGATATGAAAGCTTTATGCTGCTAACTTAATCCGCGCCACAGCATCGTTGTACCGGAACAAAGTAAAACAACCAGAACCATAATTCGAAAATGACTTTCACTTATCAAATGCCGTAATCGCTCCCCAATAAGTATACCTAGAGATACTGGCAGCACAGCAAAACTTGAAAGAATAAGACGATCCCGATCGAGAACCCCAAACCAGATTAAAATAACAGTCCAGGGAACGACCGCACTTACATAAAGAAAGCTTATAGATGACACAAATTTTTCTTTTGAAAAACCGGGTACAGCGGTAAGATAAACAATCAACATTGGACCAAACATTGACGACAAACCACCGATCAAACCTGCAGCTAAACCAAATCCGGCACCTGCAGCCTTCTGCATTCCTTTAGGAAGGGTGAGTTGATATTGGGAGCCCTGAATTATTGCAAACATGATAACCAACACTCCAACCATGATAAGCAATAACCCGTTATCGATACCCACCAGAATTTGCACCCCAACCCAGGTGCCGATAAGCACAGCAATAAATGCAGGCCACAACCGTTTGATTACTGAAACTCCATCGGTCGCCCTTCTAGCCTGCCAGACATTTGCCACAACAACCGGTATTGCCATCATCGCCACCGCTGTCTGTGCTGGCAAAACAAAGGCCATTAATGGCACTGTTAACAGAGGCGTACCCACACCGAGCGCACCCTTTAAAAGTCCACCAAATAGCAACGCAAAAAAGCACCACCCAACGACCCAAATTTCATATTGATCCCACAAAACAGTCACGATCCTGAGTAAACATATATAATGGTAGCTTAATAATAACCGTAATCATTTGAGTTGTGGGTGGTCATCAAAGTAAACTCGCGGCTTTATATCCCTTATCTCAGGAAGCAACCAATGGCCAACGCAGACTTAAGTAAACCGAGTTTAGAAGAAGAAGCTCGAATTATAGACTCGCTTATCGACAACGGACGCTCTGCGATAAAAGTGTTCTCCACGACCGATCAGAGTCGTGTCGATGAAGTGGTTACTGCGCTAGCTTGGTCGCTGTACAAACCTGAAACTGCACAACGACTTGCAGAAATGGCAGTTATTGATACGGGGATTGGTAACGTAAAAGACAAGGTAATTAAAAACCAACGAAAAACATTTGGAACACTTCGCGATTTGATGCGAGTTAGAACGGTTGGAATAATTGAGCCAGATAATGGTTCCGGTATGACTAAATACGGCAAACCAGTCGGTGTGGTCGCAGCGATAACCCCTTCTACTAACCCCGCCGCCACACCAGTAAATAAATCAATGATGGCAGTAAAAGGTGGCAATGCCATTATTATCGCTCCTTCGCCAGCGGGATGGGGCAGCACGAATGCCACAGTGCAAGAAATGCGAGCGGCACTGAAACTTGTCGGTGCTCCTGAAAACCTAGTACAGATTCTGCCCCAACCTGTATCACGCACATTGACCCGTCTGCTCATGGAGAAAGCAGATCTAATTGTAGCAACTGGATCGCAAAACAATGTGCGTTCGGCACATACCAGCGGCACCCCTGCAATTGGTGTTGGCGCAGGGAATGTACCGGTGGTGATCGATAGTGATGCAGATTTCGATGACGCCGCTACTAAGATATGTGCTTCCAAAACATTTGACAATTCCACATCTTGCTCATCCGAAAATAGTTTAGTTATTTTGGATGACGTTTATGATCAAGCGATCGAAGCACTAAAACGCGCTGGTGGATATCTTGCTAATGAAGCCGAGAAGCAATCTATTGCAGATACTCTTTGGATCGAAGGCAAACTAAATCGTCACCTAATAGCGAAAGACGCCGACATATTTGCTGTTGGTGCCAAGCTTCCGTCAGAGGCAGGCAATTCTCGTTTCTTTATGG
Source organism: uncultured Gammaproteobacteria bacterium (assembly GCA_905478855.1). Taxonomy (GTDB): domain Bacteria; phylum Pseudomonadota; class Gammaproteobacteria; order Arenicellales; family CAJQKF01; genus CAJQKF01. Next base: position 32,167 of record CAJQKF010000167.1, on the reverse strand, counting down.
TTGAGGAAAACGAATTTGATCCAAATTCACTTTTTGTCGACGAAAAACTGTCTTTGGTTGTAACAGTCTATCGAGCTAAAAATTTTGACGACGCCGTTAAACGAGTAACTGATATTCTAGATGTGCAAGGCAAGGGGCATTCCTGTGGGATTCATACAAACACTCCAGCTCACGCTACAAGACTGGCTGAAGAAATTGACGTGGTGCGCGTATTGGTTAACCAAGCACATACTTTTGGTAATGGTGGCAGTTTTAACAATGCATTGAACTTTACACTCAGCATGGGCTGTGGAACGTGGGGCGGAAATAGCATTAGCGAGAACCTGAACTATAAACACTTCATTAATATCACCCATCTTGTAACCAGCGTGGAAGAAGATAAACCAACCGAAGAAGAGTTGTTTGGCCGATACTTCGAAAAGTACGGACGAGGATAAGAGATCAATGCAAACCGTTAATGCCTACATTGAACATCACGCTGCCAACACGCCGGAGCGAACATTCGTCATCTCACCGGAGCGTCAGGCAAGTGTAAGTTTTGCCGAATTTGAAAAAAGCACCAAAACTATCGGATCACACCTCGATAGGCTCGGCATCGCGCGAGGCGCAAAGGTTGCGTTCTTGCTCAATAACGGTCTGATAACCACCCAGTTATTCTTAGGTGTTATGGCAAATGCTCGTGTTATTGTGCCATTAAATGCCGTAGCTGGTGATGTCCAACTTACCCACGTGCTTGGCCACTCTGATGCAGAAATCGTGTTGGTAGCGCCAGAGTATCGCGAAAAGCTTAGTCAACTACTAAGTAACATCGACCGAGCTGTAACGGTCATCGAAGTTACAGAGGCCGATGGCGCCCAATGGCCGGTAACTAATTCTGCAAACGAAGTCAACGCCCAACCTCCAGTTGCTACTGACCCCGCCTTATTGCTTTATACATCCGGATCAACAGGTCTTCCTAAAGGCGCTATCGTAAGCCATCGTGGAGTCACTAGTGGTGGGAAGAATGTTGCTATTGGTCATGGCCTAACACAAGATGATCGTGCACTATGCGTTCTTCCGGTGTACCACATTAATGGCGCCATGGTAACTGTAATGGGACCGCTGGTAAGCGGTTCCAGTGTAGTTATGCCCGCGCGTTTTAGTGTCAGCACATTCTGGTCTTTAATAGCACAACATCGCTGCACCTGGTCTAGTTTGGTACCTACCATTATCAAGTACCTACTCGACCGCGCATCAACTGAACCATTTGAGTTTGGGAACGACGATCGACTTAAAGCATTTCGTTTTGCACGGTCCGCATCTGCTCCGCTAGCAGCCACAGTGCTTACCGAGTGGGAGACGGTATTTTCAATACCCATGCTCGAGACCATGGGTCTCACTGAGACGGCTGGCACGGTATGCACTAACCCGATGCCACCTGCCACCCGTAAACCCGGATCGGTTGGTCTGCCCAGTGGAAATGAAATGATCGTAGTTGACGACAAGAATAACGAGTGTCCTCCACATCAGGTAGGTGAACTAATTATTCGCGGTGACAATCTGTTAGATTACTACTATAAAAACCCTGAAGACACGGAGTCTTCACTTGTTGATGGTTGGTTTAGAACCGGTGATCTGGGCATGAAAGATGAAGAGGGATATATTTTCGTTACAGGCCGCATTAAAGAATTAATTATTCGGGGCGGGGAGAATATAGCACCCAGAGAGATCGACGACGCCTTGTATAAACACGAGGCAATTCTTGAGGCCGCCGCGCTCGGTGTGGATGACGAATCCTACGGTCAGGAAGTAATCGCCTGTGTGGTATTACGCAATGGTTATGAGTGTAGTGAAGAAGAATTGAAAGAGCATTGTATTACCGCTATCGGTAAATACAAATCACCAAAGGTTATCCATTTCATGGACGATCTACCGAAAGGCCCGTCTGGGAAAATTCTACGCTTAAAGATAAGTGAGCAACTTAAGTCCCAAAAGAAAATTAAGTAAGTTTATACGTGCCAGACAACCTCACCGACAACAGCATGGTGCTGGTGGCAGACCAAAGGTACATTATTACAAGGCAGCGCGCTGATTAAGTTTGATCAAACCGATATTTTCCATGAACAGATAGCCTACGTTAATCATCTGCCTGATTAATGAAAACACACTTTTATTTAACCGGTTAGTTTGATTAGCCGATAGGTTTTACCGCCTTAAAGTGACATTGCAACATACCGCCATCACGCATACTTTCATACCGTTTATAGGCCCAATCTAAAAAGCCCTGATAGCCTTCAACACCAAGATTCTGCTCAAGACTTGCCTTAAGCTCAGTTTCAACCCGACTACAGGCTTGCCTTGAGTACTCAGCAAATTGTTCGGTACGATCTATCAAACCATATTCCGCAAAACCACCGGCTTTTAATGCACCTAAAAACGCTTCAGAGTGCTTAAAATAAAAATTTAATCCACGCTCACGCAACAAATTATCCCATTTACGAAAGGACTCATTGTTCGCTCGTATAATCCACTCCGAACCAACTAAACAACCACCTGGTTTTAACACCCTGAAAATATCAGTGAATAACAAACCCAAATCATCCATGTGACAACTTACCGCTGTCATATAAACGATATCAAAATAATCATCCGAAAACTCGAGGGGCCCCGGTTGCCCATTTACAAGTTCAATTCGATCATCCAATTGCTGTTCTAGAATAAGTTCCGCTGCTCGATCTAAAACCTGTCGATCGACATCAAAGCCCGTAACCTTGGCAGCTCCTATGATGCCTACCAATACCACTGCCGCACCACCAAGACCGCAACCCAAATCCAAAACATGCTTCCCTTTAACATCAACCGAAGACAAAATTTTTACAACTTCCTCATTACCCCCAGCGGATAGGTAGCCTCGTCCATAAACCATTTCCATAGTTTGAATATTACGTTGATCGTATTGATTTGCAGAGCTCATTACACACCTGTTACTTTGGGATTAGAATCAAAGTCCGGTTGAACCGTCAGATTCGTTTATGAAACTTAGATATTGAGCAACATAATCGAATCCAACCAAATCACAAAATGCATCCATAATCCGCTTTGTGACCGGCCCTGGAACAACACTTCCATAGATACTTCCATTTAATGATCGTAATGGACATACACATAAACTAGTGGAAGTAAAAAACGCCTCATCCGCGTCAAGCGCTTGCTGAGGGGTAACATCAGCGACTTGTATATCGATATTTAAAGATGCGCAAATCTCCAGCACTACTTGCCGACTTACACCAGGGAGTATGTAGGTATCTGTTGGGGTGTACACCGTGTTGTCTTTCACAAGGAAATAATTGCAACCGGCACCCTCTGCAATATTTCCATTTGGGTCGCACATTAAAGCCCACGCACCCGGGTACAGTTTTTGCACCTCGCGTTGGGCCAAAGTTAAATTTAAATAATTGTTACTTTTTATGTTGGGTGACAAAGCTTCAGGCGCGATACGCTTGCGATCAGGAATAGCCGCATCAATACCGTCTCGAAATGAAAGTGCTCGGGCACGTAACGGAATCGGAATACAATCAATAATCACAGTAGGCCCAGAATAATCTAGAATTTCGCCATCGAGTTGTTGAAGACCACTTGAAACCCGTTGAGTAACCCAATAGTCCTCGCCATCTCGAAGCAGTGGCATGTTTCTATCAAGTAATTCTTCTGTAGCTGATGCCATTTCCGCAGGTGTTAAGCCAGCGTCGAGTTGAGTAAGCGCAAGGCTTCTGTAGAGACGCTCAATGTGGGCATCTAAACGAAACAGTTTCCCATTAAAAGTGCGAGCGGTGTCAAACACGCTATCGCCGTAAACCAAACCCTTATCACGTACTGATACTCCAGCTTTTGGCTGAGAAATAAAATCACCATTGATATATACCAGTCTGTGTTTGTCTGCAGGTTGGTTTTTTTCAGGTTCTGTCATCATCTACCTCATTCGATTTGAAAATTATTTATGCAATGATGGTAATGATTCTAAGAGCTATTGTTTATAGAAATCAACTCACACGTATAGTTATGATCTGATTCCCATCATAAAATAAAATATTCCTTGCTAAAAGTGGAATGTATATATGTAGCTATGAGACCTAAGTTTTATAAAGAGAAGCTTACTGATCTAACACACTCAGAGAAAAATAATATCAAGTTGATGTGAAGTACTTGTTTTTCTCCGAGGCAAACATTCCTAAAAAGAAATTAGTTTACTAATCAAAATGACGAAATAATTTTGTCAATGAGACTTTTCTTATCTTCATTCAAGCCCCTCAATTGAGACAAAATAACCCCATCAGCATCAAGCAGCGTTATAACATTCGAATGCGCTAACTCATCTTTACTCATTGCCTTGTATTTAACACCAAAAAGATTTGATAGAACTCTAATATCTTCTTTGTTATCTGTCAGTATTTCCCACTGTTTCTCATTAAGACTGTTTTTTAATAAATATGCTTTCATTTGATCGGGTGTATCACGCACTGGATCTAGTGTTATTAACGTGACCGGCATCCGTGTCGCGAGATCCCTGGGAAGGGAATGCAATACGTCTTTTATTTTCGAAATTATCAGCGGGCAGGTATGCTCGCAATAAGTGTAGATAAACGCCACTAGCCTAGCCTCACCACGTAGCTCTACTATTTCCCTAGTCTGGCTATTTTGATTCATCCAGGCTGAATCAAAATGATATACGGAACTCGCAGGTAACTGATTCGCCAGCGTCACAGGAGAGAAGACAAGTATCAGAATAAACAGAGATCGGAGAAATTTCATTGGTAAGCCATTTCGAGGTACATCATAAATAGGTAGTCGCTCAGCGGTCCTTTACACACCTAAACCCCATGGTGGCCAGCGTGTACTCAGCCGCATAGCTACTGCGAAGTGCATAACGCATAAAGGCAGCATAATCCCCGGGGTCTGCGGCTTGTGTAGCACCAGATCCGCAAAAAAGCTGTTTATCTAGGGCACTATCACCTCGAGATTCCCCCGTGACCAGAGCCGAGTTAAAATCACTAACCTGCTCCCATACAACACCGTGCATGCCATACACACCCCAATAATTGACTTCGGTGTCATGTACATCGGGTAACGGATCCGTAGCAGGTTTTGCATACCAATCTAGAATTTTACGCTTAAATTTCGCAGACTTGATCCCCAACGGTGAAATGTCATTTGCCTGGGCAGCGAATTCCCACTGTTCCGTCGAGGGTAGTGACTTTCCTTGAGCCTTACAATAAGCCATGGCGGCATACCAGGAAACATAAGTTACAGGCTGGTTGTCTTGCTTAGAAACACTACGCGAATCAAGATGACTCAAGTAACCCTGATCGGCAAATATAGGACTAACCTGATTCGCTCGCCATTTTGGATACTGCTCAACAAACAATAGAAACTCCCGGTTGGTTACCTGAAACTGATCGAGAAAGAAAGGCTCGACGGTTACATTTCTTGCCTTTCCATTTTCCTTGTATAAAGGCTGGTACGAGCCGCCATCAATCCGAACCATCCCTGCGTGAACTTGTGTTGTTGTCGTAGCTTCTGATGCAAATAAATCAGATAGGACAACAACTTGAGATACCCACAAGCCAAAATACAGAAAAATTACTCGTTTCATCTGTACACGCCGGTTTTTAATGGGACTGACGAGCTTCTGCGATATTAATAGGTAAAATCTCACCACCGTTATTGTTCCAACTATTTAGAATGTACGTTAACACATTCGCCATTTTCTCATCGCTTAGTTTAACCGCCGGCATTACTCCATTATAGACAATACCGTTGACCGTCACTTCTCCAGATAAACCTTTCAGTAAGACATCAATTGATCGCTTAGGATCAGATAACAAATAGTCCGATCCAGATAATGGAGGAAAAACACCTGCTATACCCTGCCCCTCACTCTGATGACATGCCATACAATTCTGCTCATATACCCGCTTGCCGGATATAATTCGCTCCTGCTTGTTGCTAGCTGCCGAAACTCCAGAGCTAGTTTTCGCAATGGTTTGTACACCACCGCCTTCCGGTAAATAAATACTATCGTCCTGTTTACCAGAATAAATCATTAGATCCTCATCGCCAGCAACTTTAAGCATACCAAGTGCACCTTTATTAAAAGCGCGAAATATAGAGTGGTCGACCGCAATAAAAGTACCAGGCACTTCAGTTTTAAATTCTACAATTGCCGATCCACCAGCAGGAACAATCGTAGTTTGTACATTCTCGTTAATCAGTGAGCCGCCTTCCACATTAACCCGGTCAAATATTTCTCCGATAACGTGAAAAGACGACACTAGGTTTGGGCCGCCATTTCCGACATACATTCGAACCGTTTCTCCAACGTTTGCCTGGAGAGAGTTCTCTCCAGTCATAGCTCCTACAGACCCATTGAATACGACATAATCCGGAATTTCGGTTAATGCCTTGGCCATATCAAATGACTGTAATCCTTCGTCGCCATAACTACCCGATGTGTAAAACTCACTCTGCATAACATAATATTCTCGGTCAACCGGTGGTAATCCCTCTTCTGGCTCAACCAATATCAAGCCATACATACCATTGGCAATATGCATACCTACGGGAGCTGTCGCACAGTGATATACATAAAGCCCCGGGTTAATTGCCTTGAACGAGAACTGTGACGAGTGTCCGGGCGCCGTAAACGAAGATGTTGCGCCTCCGCCCGGCCCGGTTACCGCATGTAAATCGATGTTGTGTGGCATCTTACTGCTGGGATGATTATTCAGGTGGAATTCAACCAGGTCACCTTCACGCACCCGAATAAACTTACCAGGCACCGTTCCACCGAATGTCCAAAACGTATACTCCACACCATCGGCTAATCGACCGATTTTTTCGATGGAGTCAAGATTAACTACGACCTTGGCGGGAAAATCTCTGGTAATCGCCGGCGGCACCTGAGGAGCAGTAGTTAACACCGCTTCTTCAACGGGTAGTTCTAGGGCGTTGGCCGAAAAGCTTCCTACAAACTGACCAATACAAGCTAATACTGCGATTGTGGTCACATGAAAAACAGATATATCTTTTCTACGGTTTTTTGTACTTTGATCCACGATTTTGCTCCTGACGATGAATAGACCGCATCACTATACTTTGAATTGCTTGGATTTTTCTTGATCTCAATCAAGTTCAACGCCGTTATCTGATCTGTTTTTTTCACACATCCCTCTCTAAACATGAAAACCTGTCACATTTAATCGTTTATACTTTTAATGATTGTAATTATCAGGCTTTTCCAATTGATGTCATTACCTGTTGAGGATCTGCAAAAACTACCCATGTTTGAATCGCTAACAAGCGATCAACTAAATAACTTACTCAACCATTCTCAATCTTATACTCTTAAGAAAGGCCAGGTTTTGTTCAGTATGGGTAAAAGGTCGAATCACTTTTATTACCTACACTCGGGTCAAATAAAAATTTCTCGAAGCACTCGTCAAGGGCAGGAAAAAGTTTTGACTATCGTGCACCCTGGTCAATTATTTGCAGAAGTCGTTATGTTTATGGATACGGGTTTGTTTCCTGCTAATGCTGAAGCTCTGGAACCCAGTGAAGTTATAGGTTTTGAAAACCAGATTTTTACCGGATTTTTACAAGAATCCCCCTGCCTTTCTATGGCTACGCTAGGCAATCTCACGAAAAAGCTGCACAAACAAATTATTGAGATTGAAAGCCTTACCATGCAAAATGCTAATTATCGAATCGTTAATTTTATTGACACCCTGATTCCCTCTGAAACTAACAGCCCTGTCGAAGTAGAGCTTCCTGGTCCGAAAAGTACCATCGCGTCTAGATTGTCAATAACGCCGGAAACCCTATCACGCGGCCTTCATTATCTGAGCGAAAAAAATCTCATTAATCTGCAAGGTACAAGTCGACGTATAGAAATTCCAGATATAGCCAAGTTCAAACAATATTTGTTATCCAATTAGCTATCGGAACCCTACCGTAATGAAGGTATATGACCAATCTCAATACCTCGTGGCAACAACGAACACTCAACTCATGTCTGGTGTTCACTCCCGTTAGTAGCCATCTGACAACTTCGCTTTATGTTATGCCAATTTATAATATTTATTACCCGTAGTTCGTGTGTCAGTTAGTGTTGGATTTTCGCACTGCAGTGAGAGCTTTAGCGATCTCGCGCAAATGAGTATGCCCCGTGCCGCAACAACCACCAAAAATATCCATGTGAGGATAACGCTCCGACAAGCTGCTAATTTGTGCACCCAGCTCCAAAGGATTACCTTCTTCAATGTGCCCAATTTTGCAGAGCGCCATTTTCTCCATCTTGGATGCATTAGGTCGAACACCTCTCAAACGCTTGGTCCAATCTTTATCCTCAAGAGCGGGTTCATATTCCACTGGATGTGAGCAATTGAGTAAATAAAAATCTGGGGCATCATTTCCTGTTTCAATATCAATCTTGGAAATTGCTTCTTCTAATGTCGGTCCTGATTTAAGCCGGAATGTACTATCCAACGTTAATGATATAGAAAGAGGAATTCCGATTTTTGCGGCTGCACGCGCGGCACCTATAGACTCGGCTACATTGTTAAATGTCATAGCACAAACAAAATCCACCTCTGCCAACTTTAGTGTCTCTAGTTGAACAGAGTGGTAGTCCTCTGCGCTTTCGGGAGTTATTTCTTTATTGAGACTATAGGCATCACCCTGTGGACCTAAAATACCCCCTATTAAAAGCTGAGGAATTTGATTCTTATAGGATGTAGATACATCATGTAAAAATTCAATGGCTGCGATATTTGCATCTGCGAGCGCCCGTGGCGAATAGCCTAACTTAGCTCCCCAATCAGGACTTGCGCGATAATCCAGTCCCGACAGCATAAAGGAAAGTCCGAATTCTGCCGCAACGTCCAATTGATCAGAAAAGACTTCACGCATAGCCGCCACAGCCTTTGGATTTTCTAATAAAGGAAACATTGCGAATTCAGGTAGTTCGAAACCATGACGAAACATAATTTCTGTTTCCGAACCGCCTTCGGTTAAGAAAATATCACCCGAACCAATTGGCGGGAATGGCGCTTGAATTGTCATATCATCCCTCCGGTTGAATATTCTGATTAAAGCGGAAACGGTTTTTCGGATCGTACTTGGTTTTGATTTCAACTAGTCGCTGATAATTGTCACCAAAGCTAACTCGAGTCAAGGAATCGCCATCTTCTCCATGTCCAGGAAAATTTAAGTACGCACGACCATGATGACCATGTGATTCCGCACTTGACCACCCAGCTCGCGACCATTCAATATTCGCTTCGTCATCTTTGCTGTCAGACCAGACACCGTCGAGTGAATACATCCACCCCATGGTTCGATCACCAAATGCAGTCGCGTCAGCCGCAACCTTCATGGTTGCTCCACCGAAGTTCCATAGAGAACAGAGAGAGTTATCTGATGGTGCCGATTGAGCATTCTTCAACGCGAGATCAATCATCTCATCTGATAAATCTGTTAAATATCGTGCCTTCCAATAACATCGATATTCGCCCTCAGGCATTAGTGTGTCAAAGAGCTGTTGTGTGTCGCAGTAATTCATTCGTCCGGAAAAATCGGTAACCATAGTTCCAAGCTCTCGTAAGGGTTGTAATAAGAATTCTCCTTCAGCAGCATCACCATTAAATACACAGGCCAAAGTGTAAACACGTTTCCCCCAAGACTCTTCGGGGAAATCTTCTCCACCAGCAGTAGAAAATTCGCATAGAGATCCCACACGATCACCATGCTTGGCCAAAAAATCGCGCCATGCTCTAATGGGCCCTGGGCCATCTTCTACGGAATAAATAGGCGCTGCAAACATAATTTCGGGGCCGATGGTATGAAGTTTGAATAGGAATCGGGTAACAACGCCAAAATTACCGCCGCCTCCTTTCAACGCCCACAATAGGTCGGTGTTCTCGTCTGCGCTGGCATGTAGAAGTAAACCATCGGCGGTAACAACATCGGCTGCGACTAGATTGTCGATTGAAAGTCCATGCTTGGCGCGCAACCAGCCAATTCCACCTGAGAGTGTTAATCCAGCAACCCCCGTATCTGAAATCAGCCCCCCTGGCGTTGCTAAACCATGTTCCTGACTAGCTGTATCTACATCCCGCCAGAGGGCACCACCTTCTACCATTGCAAGTCGATTCTCTGCGTCAATTGACACCCCTCGCATCTTGCTCAAGTCGATCATTATTCCTTTATCACAAACAGCGTGCCCAGCCACATTGTGCCCACCACCACGAATCGACATCGGTAGATTTCTTGCACCAGCAAGTTTAACTGCAGCAATTACGTCATCCACATTTAGACACTGTGCAATTATTGCAGGATGTCTATCAATCATTGCATTCCAGATAGCCCGCGCATCATCATAACCAGGATCACCAGGTTCAAAAATATTTCCACTAAACTCACTTTTCGTTAGTGTGGTTGCTTGATCACTCATGAATCAATCCTCTAAATATTGATGTGTAACTAAATGCTACGGGTTTAAGAATTAGTGAACTAGAGGTATATTTGCAATATTAATGGCATAAATGCCAATAACATATGGCATATTTGACATTATAAGGGAATGTTTGACATAGAGAGCGTTATGAATAAACAGAATAAACCGCTAATTGTATTGCTCGCCGCAACAGAAACTTCTGCATCCGTTCTCTACGGTTTGTATGACGTTTTACAATCCGCTGGAGCAGTCTATTCGGATATGGTGATGGGCGCACCGGGTGATGAACTGCTGAACGTGCGTATCGTATCAGCTGATGGGAAGCCATTTCACTGCATTGGAAATATTCCAATCGCTCCACATCATTCTATCGATGAGATCGAGATTGCGGATGTTGTTGTTGTGTGTGATATGTACACCGCAATATATGATATCCCAAAAGACCGTTATCCACGAGAGATTAGATGGCTAAGGAAAATGCACAACAACGGAGCACTTCTAACTTCTGTTTGTTCTGGTGCACTACTGCTGGCAGAATCTGGACTATTGAATGGTCACCAAGCGACCGCGCATTGGGCATATCGTGATATGTTTCAACGTCACTATCCTAATATCGAATTTCATAATGAGTCAATGCTATGTCTTACGGCCGAAAGTGACAGACTCATAACTGCCGGTGGTGTTAGTGCGTGGCATGATCTCTCCATTTATTTGATTGCACATTTTTGCGGATACAAAACAGCTATAGAAACTGCGAAAGTATTCCTAATCGCGGGCCACTCAGAAGGGCAATCGCCTTACGCTGTCTTAACTAGACCAATGGAATCCACGGATGGGCCGATCTCTGAGTGTTTGGTGTGGATTGCAAAGAACTACACAACTACCAATCCTGTAGAAAAAATGGTTGCCCAGTCTGGGCTAAAGACTCGAACGTTTGCACGGAGATTTCGCACTGTCACCGGGTTCACACCGATCGCATATATCCAGGCACTGCGTGTTGAAGAGGCAAAGCGCATTCTAGAAACAGATAGTGCCTCTAACGATGAAGTCGGTATAACAATTGGATACGATGATCCAGCATCATTTCGCAGAGTCTTCAAGCGATTCAGTGGATTCTCTCCAGCAGCATACCGAAAGAAATTTCAACAAATTTCACAAATTGTTCAAACCACCAGAAAAAACTGAAAATCAATTCTACTAATAACTTCACTATCTTGCTTTAGGTTTATGGAATTGAACATATCGACAAGAGATTATTTACCACTTATCGAGGTTCAAATGACATCGACAACGATCTAAGATCTCGATAAGATAACACAGGGTAATCAGGATCAATTTTTTAAATTATCAAGCGTTTTCGGAGAATTAATAACTCTGAAAATAAACCATTAGCAACAATCAAACCTGATGTTTTAATAACGTGTAGTCAGAGTTTAGGTAATGTTTTATATTGACTGCACTCCAATCTACGCGACAGCAAAACATGACATTCCCATACGATTTAGGAACACATACACGCCCTATTGCCACTGCATCATCTGAAACCCAAACATGGTTTGATCGTGGCTTAATGTCAATCTACGGCTTTGATCTAGAATTGGCCTGTAATTGCTTCAAGCACGCGATAGAGAACGACAACGATTGTGTTATGGCTCACTGGGGTCTGGCATACGCATCGGGTATTTATTACAACAAGCCGTGGACACGTATGCAACCTGATGAGCTTGTTGAAAAACTCAAGATCACTTTTGATGAATCTCGTTATACGAAACAGCTTTGCACTGATGACAGCGATGCCGACTCAATGCTTGCCCACGCGTTACTTTCCCGATATCAATCCCCTACTCCTGTCAAAGATAAAGACTACGATCGCTGGAATGATGATTTCGCAAATGCTATGCGTAGTATTTATAACGCACATCCAGAGGACGGCGACGTGTGCGCCCTTTTTGCCGAGGCATTAATGACTTGCACACCATGGGCTCTTTGGGATCTTAAAACCGGCGAGCCTGCCACAAACGCATACACATTAGAAGCAATAGAGGTTCTGGAGACAGCCATGAATCGTATCGAACGGGACGGCTTGCCTCCGCATCCGGGTATATTACACATGTATATTCATGTAATGGAAATGTCTCCTTTTCCTGAAAAGTCATTACGCGCCTGTGATGCTTTACGCGAACTAGCCCCAGGCTCTGGTCATTTGTGTCATATGCCATCTCATATCGATGTTCGTTGCGGACTCTATTACGAGGCAATCAAGGCAAATAACCGAGCCATCGAGGCCGATCAAATTTATCTTGAACAAGAAGGTGCGATGAATTTTCATACTTTATCGAGAATTCATAACTATCATTTAAAAATTTATGCGGCTTTATTTCTAGGCCAATACTCCACGGCTCTTGATGCAGCCAACGGTATTATAGACACCACGCCCGAGGCACTATTGCGAATAGAAAACCCAGCGATGGCTGATTGGGCTGAAGGCTATATTGGTATGAAAGCCCATGTATATATTCGTTTTGGTAAATGGCAAGAAATAATCGATCATCCCTTGCCTGATGACCCAGTTTTATATGCCATGACAACGGCTGTTTGGTGCTATGCCAAAACCATTGCCTATGCTGCGACATCGAATGTCACCGATGCCGAAGCGCAACGCGACGCTTTTTATAAGGCGGTGAAACGAGTTCCTGAAACCCGCTATTTATTCAACAATACCTGTCTTGAAATATTGAAAATTGCCGAGCAAATGCTAATTGGCGAAATTGAATACCGAAAAGAAAACTTCGATGCGGCCTATGACCACTTACGTAAAGCAGTGCATTTAGATGATAACCTCAAGTACGATGAACCCTGGGGGTGGATGCAACCTGCCAGACATGCACTTGGTGCATTACTACTTGAACAGAATAATATCGAAGAAGCAAAGCAGGTATATATGGACGACCTGGGCCTTACAGACACACTAGTCAGCACCTCCCAACATGCAGATAATCTTTGGAGTTTACACGGGCTGGTAGAATGTCTGGAGCGTCAAGGCAGTGATGTAGAAGCAAAACAGATGCGTGCACGTCTAAACCTCGCAAAAGCTCGTGCCGATGTGCCTATAAATGCATCCTGCGCTTGCAGGCTTGAACACTATTGCTGTAACGATTAGATTGCTTTTCGAATACGACGCCCACATGCATAAAACATATACCGAATTAGAAAAATACGATTTATCCTTACAGCATTAAGAAACTGCGTGAGATGTCGCAGGGGAAAATCTATTCATGATTTTTGGCAAGATCGAGCATGGCGTGTAGTAAAACATTACATCCGGCTTCCAAGTCCTCTGGCTTTGCGTTTTCACTTTCGTTGTGGCTCAAACCGGCCTCACATGGCACAAATATCATCGCCGAAGGTACCTTTCTCGACACCTGAATTGCGTCGTGACCAGCACCTGAGATCATCTTTTGATTTTTATAGCCCAAACTTTGCGCAGCTCTATCAACGGCATCTATACACATTTCATCAAACCGTACGGGGGGATTATGCCAAATCTCAACAGGCTTGATTTTTACATCCGTCTTTGAACTCGTATGTTCACAAAACTGTATAAACTCATTTGCCATCGTTAACAGAATTGAATCATCTGGGTGTCTGAACTCTACCGTTAAAAATACTTCGCCCGGTATTGTGTTTCTCGAGCTCGGCACTACTTTCATTTCACCCACCGTTCCAACACCAAAGGGGGCTTTCGACAAAGCAATCTCCTGAACCAATTGGATTAATGCAGCAGCAGCGACCAATGCATCTCTTCGCCCAGCCATGGGGGTTGATCCAGCATGAGAATCCTGGCCCATCAAGTTAACATCAAACCAGCGTTGGCCTTGCCCACCAATAACGATACCGACTTGATCATGTTCCCGTTCTAATATCGGTCCCTGTTCTATATGCGCTTCCAGCAGAGCCCCCATAGGATGATCGCCACATATTTCAGTGCCCATGTAATGAATTCGGTTTAGCTCTTGTTCAAGACTTAAGCCTTCTGAATCTGTGATGCTGTAGGCATGCTTCTTTTCAAAAAGTCCAGCAAACACACCTGACGCAATCATTGCTGGGGCAAAACGTGAACCTTCCTCGTTAGTCCAATTTACAATTTCTAACGGTGCATTCGTTTCTATATTATTTTCATTTAGAGTTCGAATAACTTCCAGAGCAGAAAGCACACCGAAAATACCGTCAAATTTACCACCGTGTGGTTGTGTATCAAGATGACTACCGGAACAAATAGGTGGAAGCTTATTATCCTTACCATTTCGCCTAGCAAAGATATTTCCCATATCATCTATGGTAATTTTACAATCTTCCTCCGTGCACCATTTAATAAATAAATCTCGGCCTTGCTTATCTTCATCAGTCAATGCTAAGCGCCTAGAGCCTCCAGCCTCTCCAGGACCGATCTCTGCCATCGACATGATACTTTCCCAAAGACGTTGTCGATTAATTCTCAATCCAGAATAATCTGGCATGTTGTTCTCAAAATTAATGGTTCAGTAAACAAAAAATGCAGGGTATATATTCTGGTTTTATCAGATCAGATGTAAACCTTATAAATTCGTCATCTTCATGAGTTCCGATACCTCGAGTGACCCGCCCAGCTCCAGAAACGGACACTGCTTAGCCATTTCAATAGCCTCAAGCATAGATTCTGCTTCCAATATAGTAAAACCAGACATCGTACTAGCCCCACCTTCCATAACACTTCCATCAGACATAATAGTGGTTACGTTTTTTAGCGGATTAGCCGGACTAATCGCCGCATCACCAAGCGAATTTAGCCACTCTCGGTATTTAGCAAAATGTTTTTGTCCTTCCTCCTGACTCGATGGTTGATCTCCACCGAGATAAGTCATCATATATTGGGTCATACATTAATTTCCGATTGCATTATAAATAGTATTTATTCTTACAGTTAAACGTACGCGCCCTCCTGTCCTAATACATACTACAATAAAGTTAATATTGTTTGATGAAGACTTTCAGGTATATAAATCCCTTCGCTTTGAGTAAGCCGTCGGTTTGCAAAACGTCGTTCAGCGGGTAAGCGTGTGCCTTCCTGTTCTAAGATCGCCTCAAATAGCTTTTCACCTCGATTGAGAAATCCATCCGGGTCTCCAAATTGTTTGGGGTCTATAGCGATTACCAATTCACCACCCTTGGGCGGACCACCATTTCCCGCATCATCCTCCATTGATTCAAAACTTAAAAACTCACCAATTAATGCCCCGGCAAGCAACTCAACCATAAGCGCCAGTGAAGCACCTTTAGTTCCACCAAACCCTAGCTGTGCTCCTTCCAATACCACATTAGGGTCGGTCGTCACCTCACCGTTTGGGCCAATACCCGCCGTCTCAGGAATACTGTGTCCATCCCGGGCTGCTATTTGAATTTCGCCACGCGCCATAGAAGACGCTGCTTGATCGAATACCAATGGCATTTGGTCTTTTCGTGGCCAACCAAAACCCATTGGATTAGTGCCGTAAATCGGCTTGATACCGCCGGCGGGTGCAACATAAGGGTAGGATGCGGTAAATGCAAAACTACAAAGGCCATCCAGAGCCAATCGCTCTACTTCAGGCCACATCGCGCCTAAATGAAACATATTCACAAAGGCAAGAGATGCTATGCCATTGTCTCTTGCACAATCAACCAATGGCTGGTGTGCGATCTCTTGCCCAAGTGGCGCAAAACCCCCATCGCCATCCACACGAACCACGGCTCGCGCTAATCGCTCAACACGGGGGCGAGCTCTTCCGTTCGCTCGACCTGATTTAACCGCGGAGCAATACCACGGTAAGCGAAATAATCCGTGCGAATGACATCGATCGCCTTCAGCCTGCAACATCCTGTCAGCTGCAGCTTGAGCATTTTCCTGATCACAGCCACTTGCTAACAAGCACCTCATAGCAAGTTGATGCCCCTCTGCAAGGCTTAGTTGCACACTCGTCATATTGTTTTCTCTACTGTTAATAAAAATATGCATCTTTTAGTAGCATCGTGATGCTAGTCTATATCTGTTTCATCATTCTAGATTGTACTGTTGACCCCACGGTTTACAACAGTACAATCTAGAATAAAATTATCGCGTAAACTAAAAAGCACATCGAAATATAAGCCCTTATAATGATAGCGGTAAACACACGAGGAGCCAATGACTGACTTATCGGAACATACTATAGACGAAATAATCTATCGACAAAAGCCAGGACATTCTCTTGAGCAAGAGTTCTATACAGACGATCGTATTTTTCAACGAGACATGCAGAAAATAGTAGCCGAGCAGTGGTTGCTTATCGATCATGTGACTTGAATACCCCAAACGGGTGACTACTTTGTAGTAACTATCGGCCAAGATGAAATAATCATAATTCGTGAATCCGAAGAAAAAATTGATGACGGTGAATCTATCGAACGGCCAGTTTCGTGATTAATATAGCAATAACGTATCTCGCTAAAAATTGGAACGTTTACCTAGGAACACGTGTATATTTGGTCAAGATTGATCTGAATTTCACTGTTTCCGTTTAAGCCAGCGGCTTGAATACGGGCGATGCACTCTTCTGTATTATCAGACATAGTAGTCATATACTTATGCATTAACCCATAAACCGATAACAGTATTATTTTCCGACTCCATGCACCACAGTGCCAACAACGATGTATCGTCGCCTCAATACCCTCGTGTTTATTTCGATAGAAAATTAATTGAATGTTAAAACAACATCATATAAACGCCCTACGCGGGATCGTAGGATCAAAGCATATTCAGACGAGACAGCTTCAAGAGTCTCTTGATGGAGGAATAACCAAAGAAAACCTCGCCGCCGAAGTGCTGCTGCTTCCAGCATCAGTCGAAATACTTCAGGCAACAATGCGTTACTGTACGAAGCACTCTATCTCTGTCGTTCCACATGGAGGTCGAACCGGTCTTTCCGGCGGTGCACTATCATCAAAGGGGCAGATTATTATTCAATCATCAAAGCTTAACCAATTGATTGATCTCGACTTCGTATCTGGAACCGCTCTGCTTGAAGCCGGGGCGACCTTACAACAACTACAAGAGGCAATAAAGCCCTACGGATTTAGTACCGGGATAGATCTCGCGGCCAGAGGTACAGCAACCATTGGTGGCATGGCTGCAACCAATGCAGGGGGAACAGAAGCGTTTCGGCATGGGGTAATGCGACATAGAATTCTTGGCCTTGAGGCGGTATTGCCCAATGGCGACCTATTTTCCGATCTTAAGCAAGTAACGAAAGCTAATGAAGGTTACGATATAAAACAACTATTCATAGGTGCCGAAGGAACTTTAGGCATTATCACAAAGATAGTTATCGATCTAGTTCCAGCCGAGCCCTACCGATCTACTGCACTGATCAGCTGTGAAAACGCATTATCTGCTGCTACCGTTTTTCAAGTAATAAGAAAACATAAAGCGGCTAACATTCTGTGTGCAGAAATAATGTGGCCTGACTATGCAAGACTTACCGCTGAAGAGTTGAAATTATCGAAACTACTATCCTTCGCTCATAACGACAGCGATGTTTTTGTTGTGTTGGATATTGCCAAAGATAGTGCTGAAGATGATACCCATACAATGGAAAATCTGCTCTCGGAACTATTAGAAGCGGAACAAATAACCAGCGCTCTCATTGCGCAAAATACGCGGGAGGCGGAAGATTTCTGGAGATTGCGAGAAGAATCGTTTTTATGCGACAAGCGTTATCCACACGGTTTTTGGTACGACGTGTCGGTTCCATTAGGAGAACTCGATGTTTACACAGAATCATTATTCACCAACATAAAGCAAATAAATCCCAATCTTCACGTGTTTCTATTTGGGCACCTTGGGGATGGGAATTTACATCTCACAATTAGCTCAGGCTATCCATGCCCGGAATTACATGAACAGATTGACTGTGCGGTCTATGATATGCTGACCTGCGTCGGTGGTTCATTTTCAGCCGAACACGGTATCGGCAATGAAAAAATCCCCAGCCTAAAAAAATACTGCGACAAAACCAAATTAAATCTTATGCAGGTCATAAAAAAGCAGTTTGACCCGACTAATATAATGAACCCAAGCAAGGTATTACCAACGATTAGAAACGGTGATACATGACATTTGTATCACCCACACGATTCTTATGGTGTTTGCAGAAAAACATACTACAATATAGGGTCATCTCTCGACATACATCGATTTAAAAGAATTGGCCTCCTCTAGCATGATCGCAGATAATGAATTAAAGACCGCAACGCCTGCAAGTCTCACGAACTTGGCATCACGCGTTCCGGAAATAAGCAATAGCGGTCTTAATCCTGCTCGCCCGGCAAAGGTAATGAATCAATTAGGTGAAGTTTCTATGACGCAGGCAGCCGTTGAGTTGCCGCTGACAATAAAAGTCGCAGATCAAGAAATAGTCACTCTAATGACTCTCGGCACGGTTCCGGAGAAACTAGTATTGGGATACCTGCGCAACCAACGACTAATTGACAATCTCGACGACATCTTATCAGTGAATGTAGACTGGGATAGAGAGATTGCTGATGTTGTCCTGCGTGCGGATGCCCAAATTGGTGATTTACAAGCCGACACCCGACACAAAATTGTTACAACAGGGTGTGGACAAGGCACCATTTATAGCTGTAGTTTGGATAAACTATACGACAATCGATTACCTACAACGACTATTCGACAGAGTGAGATTTATAGTGCATTAAGCACTGTTGCTCAAGTTAACACTATCTATCGACAAACCGGATCGGTCCACGGATGCGCGTTGTTTGGCGATGGTGATTTACACTGTTTTGTTGAAGATGTTGGACGCCATAATGCCATGGACGCAATATCTGGTGACATGTGGCTAGGCAACGTTGGTGGCTCACGTCATTTATTTTACACCACCGGCCGCCTAACCTCCGAGATCGTGATGAAGGCTGCAATGATGAATATCCCGGTACTTGTCTCTAGAAACGGGGTTACCTTTATGGCTATAGAGCTGGCGGAAGATTTGGGTGTAATGTTAGTCGCCAGAGCAAAAAGCCGCCACTTTGAGGTATTCAGCTGCCACGACCAGTTAGTTCTGGATGCAATTCCTGTGGGGAAAAGAACTAATAATTAAATACTATGTATGTCAGAAAACTCCACATGGTTAGTTATGTGGAAATCTGATCAATTATAGGATCCGCACAATATTCTCGTCGGCGACAGGTAGTACAAAAATTTCCCAGATAAAGATCATCAATCCAATTGGTTAATTGGACTATTTGCTCGACATCATCAAATAGAAATCCCGCCTCGAAGTTGCGCTTATCCGCATGTTTACTACCCAGACCCGCGCCTGTTAGATTCGCTGAGCCAACAAAAGCAAGTCGACTATCGATCACTACTGCTTTTGTGTGCACTCTTGGACATAGAATCCGCTCAAATAACTCGTTATTGATTAACGCATCGAAACGGTCAAAATCGTCTCTGAATCGTGGTCCGGGTTCTTTGGCGTGAATTAAACGCACAGCCACTCCTCGCTCCACCATCGCGGCTAGTACTTCCAGAAAGGGGATGAAATTACCCCCCTCTGCGACATACATATCTTTTATATCGGCGGTTACGATCCAAATATGATCACGGGCGCGTGGAATCTCACCTTGCACCAACTCAATATAAATGTCCCTATTAAGCAGTAAACGATGCATCTATGAGCTACCTTATTTACTACTTGGGATACTGATCAAACATCGGCAAATCTCCGACTATGTCATACCATTTCGCTTTATCTTCGACGAAAATATGGTCTTCCGGCTCTTGCCGTGGATCATCATCTAAGCTGCCCATTGGGATAACCGAGATTTTCCGTGCCACATCTATTCTAGGAACACCTGAGCCGCAGGTATCACAAAATGAATGGGTAAAAAACTTTGCCGACGGAACTTTGTACACTTTTATATGCTCTTCACCTGAAGTAAAACGAACACCCTCACTGGAGACAAACCCATTGGTTGTAAATGCTGCGGCACGTGCCCTTCGACAACGAGTGCAATGACAGTTATGTATGGCACGAAAAGGTTCTGTAACTTCAAACTGAACTAAACCACATAAGCATCCACCGCGCAGCACACCCTCCGTAGGCGGGCTGAGTTCTTTATTCTGATAAACCGGTTGATCTTCCTCCTCTGGGGGATGGGCCGCATACTGAGGCAAATCATCGGCAATGCCAATCCACGGCGCCTTAGAGTCCGTAAATATATGACAATCAGGCTTCGGACCATCACCATGACAACCTAAAGGAACATAGTAAAATTTATTATCACTACTTTTTCCAGGTATTACTGAACCACACTTACCGCAAAATGGTCGATCAAGGGAAGCGGACGACGAATAATTAATGACAGTATCCATGTTACTAGTCCATTTGACCTGATCAATCGGTACGAAACTATAGGTCGCGAAACTAGCACCATGGGTTTTGCGACACATCGAGCAATGACAGTGATAGGTTGAATCAACTGGTTCCGTTATTTCCCAGCTTACACTTTCACATAAACACGTTCCGGTACTCATAGGTATTCCTCACAATCGATATAAATAATTAGCACCTAATCATGACACGTCCAGACAAAGTGTCCACGACTATTTACTAAACAAACAACCAGGATTGAGACCTTAGGCCAGCCAGATTATAATAAACCCAACATAAACCGAAACGTAAATCGTAGACTGAAAACATCATCATGTCGAATACCAGCCTTGTTTCGAGCATAGTTAATCACCTATGCCAGCTTAGCCTCCACCAAAATGATTTACCTGCTTCCCAGCTGTTGAGTGAGGAGAAAAGGCTCTCTCGTATTCACGAGGCCCTAGAACAATTGAAGTACTTTGAAAACGCAGAACATATCGATATTACAATTGCAGCACACGGACTAATTAGTTTGCATACCGGTGATATAAATCAGCAACCATCACCGACTACGGTAGCGACCTATTTAAGAAACTTATTCCCGAATACTTTGCAAATAATGGATAAGAAAAACGCCGACCAAAAAGTGCGGACCATGATGGCACCGTGGACATATGGCAACGCTGAGTTTCTACAACTAGAAATCGATACTCTTTTCAAACAAGAATGGTTACTCGCCGGCCATATTAGTTCATTAAAAGAAAATGGTAGCTTTATAACTTTTCATGCCTTGGGTGAACGGGTCATTATCGTAAAAGGAAACGATGGGGTTATACGAGGCTTTCACAATGTATGTCGACATCGTGGCAGTCGTCTGGCCCGAACAGAGCAAGGTACATTTCGGAAAAGCATCGTTTGTCCATTTCATGGTTGGACCTATAACCTTGATGGATCTCTTAAGAATATTCCTGCAGAAGACTCATTCAAAAAAATTAATAAGCAACAATATGGATTAGTATCTGTTGATATGGAAATATGGCATGGTTTTGTGTTTTTCCGATTTTCTGGGGACGGTCCGACTGTCGCTCAACAGTTAGCGCCTGTCGAAGCGCATATTGCGCCATATCGTTTTGAGGAGATGATTCCAGCAACCAAAATGAATAGGGAAACCGTACCGGTAAACTGGAAAACAATTCACGATATTGATAATGAGGGTTACCATGTGCCGATCGGTCACCCGGGCTTACATGATCTTTTTGGACGTGAGTACTATGATGAAAAGATCAAGGGTCTTTCCTGCTCTTTTGGACACGTACAGGAAAAATTATCACGCAATTGGAGTGTTGCACGTTATCAAAACCTACTTCCCCATTTTGATCATCTGCCGGACAACAAACAACGACTTTGGTTTTACGTAGGTCTGTTTCCTAATTTGGTTTTTGAAGCACATCCCGATGGTGCCGAGTTCTATATGACATTACCAGTAAGCACTGATAGAACGCTTTATATCTCACAAAGCTTTACTCTTCCAAAAAGTAATCGGCAAAGCAAAGCGGCGGCGTACTTGAGTCGACGGATTAATCGGCAAGTCGGTTTTGAAGATGCAAGCTATGTGGGCTGGATACAAGAAGGGCTTACCTCAAGTGTTTTTCCAGAAAGTACTCTGTCAAGTATAGAAAGTGGTGTGAGTGATTTTCATCAACAAATTCAAAAGCGAATACCTGTTGGTTCCTTTGACACATCACCTTCCAAAGGTAGTATGCAAGCAATTAATAAGATTTTACTATCCTAAGGTTTTATAGGACGAAGATGCTTTATCAAGTAATGCATGATTCAGCCCGCTAATATGAGTCGGGCCGATACCGCAACACCCACCAACTATGTCTACACCTTGACTTAGCCATCTGAGTGAGGCTTGGCTAAAAGCATCTACCGAACATACACCTTCCACTTGAAGCTGTAGATTAACAAACTCACCTGAATTAGGGTAAATAGCAATGGGCCCAGTCCATACCTCCCGAAGCACTTCCAATGCGGCATCTGTAACATCCAGATCAGAATGCATGATCGAGAAAATAATATCAGGGCTTTTAATTTCACTAATTATCGATGAAAGAATATTACCTAACGAGTCCCTTTCTCCCCCCATACTGCGGGCCATAACAACCTTCTGACCGTCAATAACTTGCCATTCACAGGTAAAACCAATAATAACCGGAAGATTAAAGCTACTTACAGCTCGCAACATTGCAAAGGTCATTCGCACATCAAAAAGCATTTCCAATGTAAATAAGTCGACTCCCGCCTCAAATAATATTTGAGCCTGATTACGATAGTTTTCTTCTAAAACCGAAATATCCGGCAATATGGAACGATCCGAATTTGCCGCAAACGTGGATAATGATCCTGCTGCAAAAACCTGTTTACGATCAATACCTGTTTGCTCAACAGCTTCCTTGAATAGCTCAACGGTGCGTCGATTCAGCGTCTCAAACTGATCGCCAAGGCCCACTGGCTCCAGCACATGTCGAGCCAAAGAGAAACTATTTACGATATGTATTCTCGCTCCTGCCAAGATATAGTCAGTATGTATACTCCGAATAATATCGGCGTGCTCATTAATCGCATGCGCACCCCAGCAAGTTTCTTCGAACGGAACACCGCGACACTGTAGTTCTGTACCTAGTGCACCATCCATCAACAGCGGGCCATCTTGTTCCAATACTTCGAAAAATTTTTTTGACCGAGCTTCCGTCATAACATTTACTCCTTCCCAATTGCATTAAGTACGGCCTTAGCGACTATTCGAATAAAACAATGCGCCGGTTGATCCATAGTGGGTGACAAGGACCCGCCATTAAAAGCAGGTGACTGCCTACCTTTTTGCATACCTTCAACCATAGCTCGATCTTCCTCAAAAATCGCTAGCATTCTATCTCGATTATTACGTCGTAACTCTGCGTACTTTTCGTCGGTAGCACCTTCTTTAAAATAACACAAATCCATTCGCTCAACGGTAATATTCTCTGCTACCGGTATCAGTTGCACAGTCCAAAGATGATCAGCATGAACAGCCATCATAATATTGGGGAATACACTCAAGAATTCTGCCTTGCCCTGATGCCACGGTTCAGACAAATCTGGATTCATGGGTAATTGATCAACACCAATGTCATCAGCGTGATTTTGGCTTGTTGAGCCTTGACCGGATGCCGACCCCTCAAGCAATAACGGATAGTGATTTCGAAGTGGCGAATAACGATGCAAATCAGGATGCACAAAGGGCAAATGATATCCATCAACATGATTCTCCTGAGCTAATTTCCAGTTGGTATTGAGGGTTATCTCCCAAACAGAGTCTGCACCACCGTGAGAATACCGTTTAAAATCGATCTCAGACCAATGCTCCAAGACCGGGCTAATAAAAGTTGAAAAGTCTTCGGCGTCGCCGCTCAGATTAACAAAAATCATGCCGGCAAAGATATGTGATCTTACACTCTTGAGTCCATTAGACACCTTGCAAAACCGTTCATCTAGGTGCTCACCCTCGCCTGCAATATGCGGCGTTGATTTTAAATCACCAGCGGTTGAATAACACCACCCATGATAACGACAGGCTATGATACTACCGACTCCCCTGGCTTCGTCAACGAGTCTCATTCCCCTGTGCGAACAGACGTTATGAAACACACGAACAACATTAGTTTTATCCTTTACAACCACCAATGGAAGCCCAAGTATGTCTACCGGATGCGCCCATCCGGCGCGCGCTAGCTGTGCTTCGTTGGCAATACAGAACCAGCTTTTGGATAGAACGTGATCACGTTCAAATTGTGCAAATTCAGCTGAGCAATATGCAATGTTCGGTAACCCAGTCAACTCGTTAAGCGGACGAACAAATGAATCCTTTAGTTGTTGATCTTTACTATACTTTTGTAACATCGGTTTTACCTATCTTTTAATGCAAATATCACCGCTGAATAGTCATTGATTGGAGTTTGAGACCAACTTATTTTGATATCGTGACCTTTGCTCGCTTTCGCCCCGGCAACTCAATTACCATTAAACTGAGAATCACCAATAATAAACCGACCCATTGAATCGAGCTTAGCCTTTCATCTACTAAAACCATCGCCGTTAAAATAATAAGAACCGGCTCCATAATACTCAACATTGATGCTCGTGTGGAACCAATAATAGCTGCTCCTATAAAAAATAATACATAACCCAATGAAAAGGAAACACCAACGCCAAATAGCGCGATCCAGCCTCGCATTGTTCCTGGCAAAGTAGGATCACTAATTAGACCAATCGCTGGGCCAATAGCCACAACAATCAAAAAATAGATTGACGTCCAACCTGTCATAAAAAAATTTGCAGGAATTGGTCCAATGCGAGAAGAAAGTTTCGACACTGTTAACACCATGGCGGCTGTTGAAACCATTCCTATAACGGCAAACAAAATACCCGAAAGACTGACGCTACTATCTTTTACCCCTAAAACTAGCGTTAGACCGACCATAGAAACACAGAAACAGATTAGCACTCTCCCCGATATCTTTGAACTACCAGTAAAGTGGGTAAATGCGGCGACAATAAACGGAAAGCAGAAAACGATAAGTACAGACAGACTTACGTCCATATAGGCTAGAGAGAACATAATGCCCAAGGAACTCAAAGATTGCATGGCTCCTGAAAAACCACTATAACGAACCGTATTCCATCCCACACCGAATCTTATTCCGGCAAGCCCCATGTAAATACCTATACCGATAACACCAATCAGACTCCGCACGACAATTGCCGCCATTGGGTTAGCCCCCTCTTGATACGCTATCTTTGCAGCACTCGGCATTATGCCAATCACCAACGCACCGAGTAATACGAATATAATCCCAGCTGTAGCGTTGTTTGATTTATTCATAGTTATTATATTTGGGGAAACTAACCGGATTGTAAATCAGATAATCTAATTTTCTAAAATGACAATACAATAAATTATTATAAATTCCTTCTCGCTGAGAGTCCTTAAATTTGATACTGAATTTCTTGTTTATGAAACTCATTTGATATGGAAAAGCTGTATTATCAAGAAAATAGCTACATCTCATCAACACTACAGTGAGGGAAAAATAATTGATAAAAGAATCGCCTGAATTGGTAGCGGTGATTAGCCGCTGGATGAAATCTTTTCAACTAAAAGATCGGGAATCACTAAATAATTTATTCTCCAAATCCGTGAATTTACGATATATCGGCTCGGACGTTAACGAGATTTGGTCAGGTGATGTTATCCGCGAAGCGTATATTCACCATGTAGAAGAAATACCCGAAATGGAGCATCGACCAATTTCAATTGAAGCATTTGAAAACGGAGCTACAGGTTGGGGAACATGGATTGGAGAGATAAAGTTTTCAGGGTTTGAAACTTTTTGGCTACATCGGATCTCCTCGATTTTTACACTCGAAGCAGGAAATTGGAAACTAGTGCACGTACATATTTCCAATCCAAAATCCAATGTGGAAAAAATGGGAGTAGATCATACTGCATTTTACGATTTAATTGAAAATGCAAAAACTGGGTTTAAACTTAACTTCGATAACGAAACCGCGACCGTAATGTTCACGGATATTGTCAATTCAACATCGATTGCGAGTATTGTCGGTGACCGCACGTGGGCTGCAACAATAGACTGGCACATTCAATCACTTACGGATCATATAAACCAGAACAGTGGCACAGTTGTGAAAGCCCTAGGAGACGGCACCATGTCAACATTTCCTTCGGCCACATCCGCACTCTTGGCTGCAAGGTCTATCACTACACACATTAATCAATCAACAAGGGAGCCGGCCTTTAAAATTCGCATTGGCATACACAGTGGTGCAGTTATTCAAAGCAAAGGGGATTTTTTCGGTACCGTGGTAAACAAAGCGGCACGCATTGCTGCTTCGGCCCAACCTGGTCAAATCTTGTTGTCGGACATTACTAAAGAGATGACGGATTCCAATAAACAATTGCAGTTTAATGATTTGCCATCAATTCCAGTCCGTGGCATCGATGGTTTACACCCGGTGTCTGAGCTTATTTAAAAGCTCCAGGGATATTTCCCGTTAGCTCGTTTAATTAACTTAATTTTCCCTGAGCGAATATTCGGGAGTCCTATCAATATTGGCGCTTCCCAACAACAAAGAACTCAGACCTAATCAGAATTTTCTCGAAAAAATACACTTAGCAATCATAGATTGGGTACTCAGCACATACACGCGCAATAATTTGGCGATACTCATTGCTCTGCTCGACCTTAAGCTCTTTATGATGCTTTACTATCTTACCTATAATCTCACCCAACAACACAAAGTCTTTCTCTTGCAGCCCACGGGTCGTCGCCGCAGCAACACCTAACCGCACACCCTTCCATTCGGACGGTCGTTTTGAATCAAATGGTATAGGGTTTTTATTCGACGTAATATTTACAATATCTAGTGCATTCTGAAGCATTTGACCAGACATCCCGGAATTTTCCAGATTGAGCAATATCATGTGGGTATCAGTTCCATCAGAAACTAAGCGCACTCCATTTTTCTTCAGCGTTTCTCCCAATGCGTGAGCATTGTTTAAGACCGCTTGCCCGTAATAACGAAAATCATCCGTTAACGCTTCACCGAGACAAACCGCCTTTGCGGCAATAACCTGGGTATGCAAACTACCTTGCACACCAGGAAATATGGCGGACTGAAACTTCTTACCTAACTCTTTATCCCGACACAAAATCAAACCGCCACGGGGTCCACGCATCGTTTTAGTGGTCGTGCAAGTCACGATATCAGCGTGTGGCACAGGGGACGGATGCACACCGGCCGCAACCAACCCAGCAATGTGTGCCATATCGGCTAAGAAAATCGCGCCAACATTTTTGGCCACATTAGAAATTCGTTCAAAATCGATCCGTCGCGGATACGCTGAACCACCCGCAATAATTAATTTCGGCTGAACACGTTTAGCGATTTTTCCCAAACTCTCATAGTCGATAGCACCGGTTTCAGCATCTACTCCATAATGATGGGCATCAAACCACCGACCCGATAAATTCGGACTGGCACCGTGGCTTAAGTGACCGCCCGCAGATAAATCCATACTTAGCACCGAATCTCCCGGTTTTAGTAGGGCAAAAAATACCGCCTGATTTGCCTGTGTTCCTGAATGAGGCTGGCAGTTCACATACTCACAGCCAAACAATTGCTTTGCTCGATCAATTGCCGCTTGTTCTACGATGTCTACATATTTGCCTCCACCGTGAAATCGCTTGCCCGGATAGCCTTCTAGTGTTTTATTGGTCATCGCATGACCCAAGGCATCTAACACCGCTCGTGAGACAATATTTTCTGATGCAATCAGCTCAATCTGATTTTGCTGTCGATTTAGCTCAGCACTGAGAGCCACAGCGATCAGTGGATCGGCTTCCCCAATTGAGCTTTGAAAAAAAGCTTTCTGACTATCAATAACATTCACCGTGCTTTCACCTCTGATGAAGACTTGGGTTTTACTTTCATATTCCCTTGTTTATCCAATAATATAATTATATTGCCAATAATGGCCAAAACTACACCCGCACTCGCTACTACAGTCCATATGTAGTTTTCAAATGCAGTGGATATTAGTAACGATACAATTGGAAAAATAATCATTGCATAAGATGCTCGCGCAGCCCCCATACGGCCCACCAGAGTTAAAAAACAACCAAATCCAAGAACAGTAGAAAATATAGATAAGAACAATAGCGCTGATATATACGTTACCGAATAATCGAAACTCCATTCGTGACCCGCAATCGAAACGAATAGGAACATCCAACATGCACCCCATGTCATACCCCATGCATTGGTTTGCAATACCGGATAATTCTGCCTCTGAAAACGGGCTGAACTAATCATACCTATTGATGCACAGAGGGTACCCAAAAGAGTCAACCCAATACCGCGCAATACTTCATCACCAAAATCTAGTGCATCAATTTCAGGCCAAAACACCAAAGCTATCCCGACTATTCCAATAGATGCGCCAAGAGCCATACGTAGGGTAATACGATCACGAAGTACAACATAGGCTATCAGCATGTTAAAGATTTGTACGCAACTGAACACCACAGAAATAAGTCCTGTGGTTAACGACGACGATGCAAAGTACACAAATGTGTAATTGAGGTTAAATAGAAATAAGCCGATAAACGCAAACCGTAGGTGATCGTGAAGGCCATAGCGGAGCCTTTCACCACGTAGTAAACAGTATACAAGTAACACCAATGAAGCTATGGCAAAGCGGTATAAAACCGACACTTGCGGCGCTACAACGCCTAGCTGAAACGTAATTACGAACCAGGAAGAACCCCAAATTAATACGGTAAAAAGATATAGGATGCTATTAGGCATAAATGTTCGCTTGAAAAAGTAGGGAATCATAGCTTATTCTTGCTACCGAATTTACATATTATTGCGACATGTCAGACAAAGCCGATTTACCTATTATTGATTTACGTAGCTTCATAAACGGTAGCGAACATCAGAGGCAAGCTGTTGCTGATCAAACCATGTCTACCTGTGAGTCGGCAGGGTTCTTTTATCTAACTGGGCACGGAATTGAAGAGTCCCAGTTTGTCAGTGCGCGAAATGCAGCCCTGGATTTTTTTCACGCACCAGCCTCTGTAAAGACTAAAGTGCATATAACTACGGTTTCTCATCACCGTGGCTATGTAGGAAATTTCGATGTAGCACCAGATACCAAGAAAGGCGGTGATATTCGAGAAGCTTATAAAGTTGCACTAGACCTAGACGAATCAGATCCTGACTATCTGGCAGGAATCACATTATACGGTCCGAACATTTGGCCCATTGAATTCCCACATTTTCAAACCCAGCTGTATAACGTATACCTTGAGTTTCAGAACCTCGCTGTCAATATTTTTAATCTTTTTGCGGTGGGATTAAAACTTCCTGCTGACTTTTTTACCGATCTTATTGAAAAGCCGGCAAGTGTAATGAATGTCAATTACTACCCGGCGCATTCACCTAACGAAAATACAAACAGCGGCATTGGCGCACACAGTGACTACGAAGCATTCGCCATGCTATGGCAGGATGGAGTGGCCGGTCTTGAAATAGAAACTCGCGAAAACATCTGGAAACATGTAGAACCTGTACCCGGCACATTAGTCATCAACATTGGCGACCTAATGGCTCGCTGGACAAACGATCGTTTTCGTGCAACACGACATCGGGTTATTAATATCAGCGGCAAAGAACGGGTGTCTATGGCTTGTTTTGGCAATACGAACTTCCATGCACCCATCGAATGCATACCTTCGTGTTGTAGTCCTTCAAATCCAGCGCGCTATGCTCCCACTACGGCTGGAGAATATTTAATGGGCGCAATCAACAGAACTTACGCATATACAAAGACGGGCTAATTTTTCGCCGCAAACTTTATAACCCACGTTCCTAATTAGCTATATTGCTTTTCAATTACCATAAGGCGGTAATGCGCGCCAATTAAACAGCGGACTTGCGTCACGAACAATAGTAACCTGTCGCTGGAACTTCTCATTCAGTGCCAGTGGAGCTTTTTCCGGTCCACCGAAACTCTCAAACATCTCACTTTCAGAACACGCTCCTTTCTCGCCACCGACAAACAACGAGCCGGTTGTCAAGCAAATTTGTTGTAACTCCCGTACATAAGAATCTCGTATTCCATGCAAGTCCTTGCGCACTTGGTCAAACACATCCTCAGTATCGCATGCAAGAGTTAACCGATTATGCGGATCAACACCATAGGGGTTGAGATGTCCATAAACCAGAATTTGACCTCGAACGGTACTGCGATGATCATCAAAGTACGCCTCCACCGATTCGACGTAATGCATGTTTGCAGACCACAATTTTCCCATAGTATGCTCTACGCTCTCAGGATTGAGCCGAACATTTGAATCGGTATGTCCTTTATAAACATAAGCACCTACTGGTGCCTGAGTACGTGCAGCAAACGGTACCGCTTCTCGCACAGCACGCATCAATTCTGCATCGTTGAATATTTCAGTATGCTCAAGGGAAGTCCCGGCAATGCTTAACTCTTCGGCCTCGGCATCATCCACTAGTGCAAGTAAAAATTCATCTAAGGACTGGTTGCTAAAACCGTTTATAAAAACCAGACCATCAGCGCCGCTTGCATCGCATTTGGTAACCAAACTGTGGGCACGCCGAGTAATTTCATTATCTATAGTTTGTGCGAACATGGGTTGCATGGATTTTTTGGTAACATGTTCAATACCAAATATTAGCCGGTCTTCATTTCGAGCATTTAGAACTTGATTTTTATCAACATGTAGATAGCTCAACGGTGCAAAATGAGCAAGAAGCCTGGCAAGTTCTGCAGAAGTATTATTAACGGGCAAAGCGAATGCTATTTCATGTTTCGGTAGCTCAACATACCGACAGCAAACTGCGGTGACTATTCCACTCCAACCATAGGTGGCAGCATAAGATTGCACTTCATCTCCATCCATTACTTCAATATCATTTCCGTTAAACAATGCAATCTCTATTACACTATCGCTAAAGTAACGTCGCTGTGGTCCCATACCACCAGTCATAAACGTAGCGCCAACTTGTGCATAGGTATAGCTGGTTAGATCTGCCCCCAAAACTCGATAACGTGCCCCCAGATGATCACCTAAACTTCGGTTCAATTGATCCAGAGTTACCCCAGCTCCGGCATAAATTTTCCAGGAATTCGGATCGATTCGAATTTCGTTGAGTTCTAACCCAATAATCGAAACCTCCGCCTCCTCGGAGACTAGCGGCTCGATTGTAGGTTCTATCTTTAAGCCAACCACTGTGGTATCTGCAGGATCAGGGTTCGCGCGTTGAAATATACCGCCTCCTCCCGAGGCTCCTGATATAGGAACAATTCGAACATTTTCACCGTGAATACTGCGTATCGAATCGATAACTTTTAAGATGCCTGTGCGACAGGAATAGGCACAATCAAAATTAATTAAATTGCCCTCGCCGTCCACTAAATCTGCCGAAAGTTGGGTAAGTGTCATTGTCCGTTATCTATCTTGTGAATTTGGAAAAAAGCAAGAAGAGCCCGTATACGAAATAAAAGCCGTAGGCTATCTACACACCGAAACAAACACCGTTCGCCATTTTCGATATTCGGTAAGCACTAAATACTACC
>CAJQKF010000166.1 GCA_905478855.1 uncultured Gammaproteobacteria bacterium | reverse complement strand
TAAGAAAGCGGTTGCTAAGAAAGCCGTTGCTAAGAAAGCCGTTGCTAAGAAAGCCGTTGCTAAGAAAACGGTTGCTAAGAAAGCCGTTGCTAAGAAAGCGGTTGCTAAGAAAGCGGTTGCTAAGAAAGCCGTTGCTAAGAAAGCGGTTGCTAAGAAAGCGGTTGCTAAGAAAGCCGTTGCTAAGAAAGCGGTTGCTAAGAAAGCCGTTGCTAAGAAAGCCGTTGCTAAGAAAGCGGTTGCTAAGAAAGCTGTTAGTAAAAAACGTATCAACCGACGCTAATTATTACTTCCATGATCCAATCATTAATTACTGGGAATTATCCCTATACACGAATGCGTCGTGTTAGGCGTCACGATTTCAGCCGACGGCTAGTTCGAGAAAACGCACTGACTGTTGACGATCTAATTCAACCTCTATTCCTTTGTGAGGGAAATAATCATACTGAAGACGTTGCTTCCATGCCGGGAGTGCAGCGATTGAGTTTGGATTTATTAGTGGAAAAGGCCGCAATCCTGGACCAACTGGGCATACCGGCGATAGTATTATTTCCGATTGTTAATTCTGACGCGAAAAGCCTCGGTGCAGATGAAGCGTTTAACCCTGAAGGTCTGGTTCCACGTGCAATTCGTGAGTTGAAGAGACAGCTACCGGAATTAGGAGTGATAACTGATGTAGCGCTGGATCCGTATACAAGTCACGGCCAGGATGGCTTGATCGATTCAACTGGTTATGTTGTTAACGATGAAACTGTAGATGTGCTTGTTAAGCAGGCGTTGTGTCATGCTGAAGCGGGCGCTGATATCATCGCACCGTCGGATATGATGGATGGTCGTATTGCTGCAATTCGTGGCGCATTAGAATCAGCTGATCATAAAAACGTAATGATTATGTCGTATGCCGCTAAATTTGCATCTTCATTCTACGGTCCGTTTCGCGATGCGGTGGGTTCCGCGGGAAATCTCGCTGGTGGAAACAAATTTTCCTATCAAATTGATCCAGGAAATAGCGATGAAGCGCTGCGAGACACGGCTATTGATCTGAAAGAAGGCGCAGATATGGTTATGGTAAAACCGGGCATGCCGTATCTCGATCTAATTCGCCGCGTGCGTCATGAATTAGGCGTGCCAACTATGGCGTATCAGGTTAGTGGTGAGTATGCGATGATTAAAGCTGCATGCGATCACGGTTGGCTGGATGAACAACAGGTCGTTATGGAATCGTTGTTGTGTTTTAAGCGAGCTGGCGCCGATGCCATTTTGAGTTATTTTTCTGAAATTGTAGCACGCTGGTTGCAAGATTAACTGCAAGTCCGAGTACTGCGATTTCTCCCTTTTTTTATTTTCAATTTATTATGTCTACTCCAAAACCGGTTAATATTGTTCTGCATCAGAAATCACGTACTCTGGAAGTTGAGTTTAGCGATGGCAAAAACTTCGTTTTAACAACCGAGTACTTGCGTATTTCATCTCCCTCAGCGGAGGTGCAGGGTCATGGCCCAGGCCAGGCCGTACTTCAGGTTGGCAAAGAAAACGTTTCTATTTCAAAAATAGATCCAGTTGGCTCTTATGCTATATGCCTGCATTTTACTGACGGACACGACACAGGACTATATTCTTGGGAAACATTGTATGATCTTGGCATGAACATGGATGAAAATTGGGCCGATTACCTTAATCGCTTGGCAGAAGCCGGACATTCGCGTAAGACTGCAGATCACCAGAAGAATCTGAACTAGGACGCGGCAGTTAGTTGGAGTTAAATCTATGAGTAGGTCTTCGGAGCAGCAAACCCATTTTGGTTTTAAACAGGTCCCAGAAAGTGAAAAAGCCGGTAAAGTGGGTGAGGTGTTTACTCAGGTAGCCGACAAATACGACATTATGAATGACGTGATGTCGTTTGGCGTTCATCGTTTATGGAAACATTTTGCATGTGCCCAGAGTGGGCTTCGTAAAGGTGGCCGCGCGCTTGATGTTGCCGCAGGCAGTGGAGATCTTTCAAGAGTATTTCGACAACAGGTGGGAGATACGGGTTCAGTCATAATGACTGATATAAACCCTGCAATGCTTATGCGTGGTCGTGATGTGATGACAGATCATGGTGCGGTTGGCAATGTTAGCTACGCAATAACGGATGCCGAAAAATTGGCATTTGATGATAATTATTTCAATTGTGTGAGCATTTCATTTGGATTACGCAACGTTACGCGTATTCCTGCAGCTTTAGAGTCCATGTATCGAGTCCTCAAGCCGGGTGGGAAATTGTTGATTCTTGAATTTTCGAAACCACCGTCGAATTTCGTGAGTAAGTTGTATGATTTATATTCATTCAACGTTATTCCTAAGATGGGCGGATTGGTAGCCAATGATGAAGACAGTTATCAATATCTGGTGGAGTCTATTCGCAAACATCCAGATCAGGAGACATTGGCGTCTATGATGAAGGATGTCGGATTTGAACGTGTTGATTATCATAATTTAAGTCAGGGTGTGGTTGCGCTACATACCGGATATAAATTTTGATACAAATATACATCTTAGATATTTTCTATACACCTGCTATTTGAATTTTCGGAAATCTGATTTTGTCGATAACTGACGTTCAGCTAAGTGTTCTGGAAAACCTGTTGAATCGGGTTATAAAGACCGATCCTGATATGCTAGATCGCCTACATAAAGTAGCTGGTAAGCGTATTGCTTTGCATAGTTACTTAATTTCCGGGTTCGAATTCTGCATTGAGTTTTGGCCCGATGGGATCCGACTTACACGAGATATTGATGGAGTCGATGCCTCAATTAATGCGGGTCCATCAAGTTTGCTGCATGCGGGTTTAATACCGGAAGATAGAAAGCCCTTTAGCGATGGCCGAATCGAAATTACGGGTGATACACGATTAATACAATATTTATCTAGCATCATTCAGGAATTCGAACCTGATTGGCAGGAACCATTATCCGCTCGTGTTGGTGATACGTTAACTTGGCAGTTCGAACAAATAGTTCACAAGGCCGGGAGTTTTGGTTCGCGTTTGACAGAAAAAATTCGTCTTGATTCTGGCGAATATCTTCGTGAAGAATCAAGAGTTCTAGCAGGTGAAGTTGCTGTTGGTCGTTTTACTGATGGCGTTGACGAAGTATTAGCAGATTTTGAACGTTTGAATCAACGTATCAAAAGTATAGAAAAGCGGGTTAACAGGATCGAAGTAGATAAATGAATTTTCGCAAGCTTTCTCGAATACGATTTATCGCAAAAGTACTGATAAGACATGGTCTTGATGAGCATATCGATACCTTTCAGCGTTTACGTGGCGTTCGTTGGTTGCTCAAATTGCATCCTGAGTATTGGCGTCGTGATCTTACTCGACCCCGGGGCGCAAGGTTACGACAGGCACTTGAAGAATTGGGCCCGGTATTTGTTAAGTTTGGTCAAATGTTGTCCAGTCGACCGGATTTACTTCCAGATGACATCGCCCGTGAGCTTACTTTGTTGCAGGATAAGGTAACACCGTTTTCCGGCGAAGAGGCAAGGGAACTGATTGAGCAAGCATTAGAACAACCGATCGAAGCTATTTTTACTAACTTCAATTCGGTGCCTCTTGCCTCAGCATCTGTTGCCCAAGTACATACAGCCGAGTTGTCCGAAAATCAGCAGGTTATTATTAAAGTCTTACGACCGGGTATTGAAGCCGTTATTCAACGTGACCTTGAAGTACTCTATTTACTAGCAAGCTTGGCAGAAAAATACTGGTCCCAAGGTAAACGCTTAAAACCAGTAGAGATCGTTGGCGAGTACGATAAAACCATTCATGATGAATTGGATCTCGTTCGAGAGGCATCTAATGCCAGCCAATTGCGACATAATTTTAAAGATTCAGATTTGCTTTATGTTCCCGAGGTGTATTGGGAGTTAACCCGTAAGAATGTCATGGTTATGGAACGTATCCATGGTATTTCCATTAGGGAGCTTGATACCCTAAAGGAATTGAATATGGATTTGCGTAAGCTCTCCCACAATGGTGTCGAGATTTTCTTTACCCAGGCTTTCCGGGATGGTTTTTTTCATGCTGATATGCACCCTGGCAATATATTTGTCAGTGAAGATGGCGAGTATCGTGCAGTTGATTTCGGTATCATGGGCACGCTAAGTGATGCCGACAAACGGTATTTAGCTGAAAACTTTCTAGCCTTTTTTAATCGCGACTATCGTGCCGTAGCGGACGCTCACCTACGTGCTGGTTGGGTGCCATCGGATACTCGAGCTGAAGAATTCGAGGGTGCAATACGAGCGGTTTGTGAACCGATTTTTGCAAAACCCATAAGTGAAATCTCATTCGGGCGCTTAGTAATGAGTTTGTTTCAAACGGCGCGTCGATTTAACATGCCGGTTCAGCCCCAGTTAGTATTGCTACAAAAGACATTATTTAATATTGAAGGACTTGGCCGTCAACTTTATCCCGAGC
Source organism: uncultured Gammaproteobacteria bacterium (assembly GCA_905478855.1). Taxonomy (GTDB): domain Bacteria; phylum Pseudomonadota; class Gammaproteobacteria; order Arenicellales; family CAJQKF01; genus CAJQKF01. The sequence goes on along the minus strand of CAJQKF010000166.1, from coordinate 20,495 downwards.
TTGATTTGTGGGACACCGCAAAGCCTTTTCTTGAGCGTTGGATGAGTGAACAGGTAGGGCCGCGTGCCGCAATTAATGGAATACGTCGAGAATTACCGCGCTTTATGTCTCTGGGCCCCGAAATGCCGGGTTTGGCTTATGAGTTACTGCGCCGGGTTCGTGATAACGAGTTTCAGGTTTCAAGTCGATCTGAGGATATACGAGATTTGCGGGTTGCTATGGAAAAAAACCAACGACGTACTGTTATTGCGATAACAGGGTGTACGTTTTTGGTGATTTCAGTTGTCATTTATTTATTGGATAAAGACTTGGCTCAGTATGCTGGCGTCCCGCTGGCAAGTTGGATTACAGGTGGTTTCGGTGGCATATTAATCGGAAAAACCTTGTGGGATCGCTAGGCCGTGACCGTAAAGTTCTTGCAACCCCATCAATCTATATGATAGCGTTGAGGTTCTCGTAGCCAAACTCGTCGCGAGGCGGGGACGGAAAGCCACGGGTCTCATAGAGACAGCCGGGTTGCCAGCGATTAGTATCTATCGTTGTACCCTATCTTACCCTCCATGATTCGTAGTTTTACGACGATCGATATTCTCGTTCGCAGTGGCTATTGTGTGACTTCGGTTAGCTGGAACTCATAAGTGAATTAATTTGTTACGGAGAGTGACGCAACCTGAAAGGGTTGTTTGGGATACAGGCGATAAAAAGAAACACGGTCTTAAAAAATCATAGTTTCTATACTACAAAAAATAAGGGAGTTTCTCCCACAAGCCCTGCAAATTTCTGATTTGCAGGGCCTTTTTTTTCCATCAATAACTAAGGAAATTATGGAGTTCTTTCGATTAGCGATCGGGTTTTGGTAATCAGTCTTTCTGGCGAACCAATTTTGTAAATAGATTTGTACAAAGCGGACGGAAATAAGATTGACTAAGGTTGCATTAGGATATAGTCCAAATTACTGTTCATTCGTATTTGCGCAGGGCACACAGTATTGTGCAGCAGGATCAATTTCTAGTCGTCCGACGGCGATAATTTCCCCACATGCTTCACAATACCCAAAGTCGTCATTCTCAATTCGAATAAGCGCTTCATCCATTCTTTTGATATCTACAGCTCTTCGTCGGCGTGCTTCAAGTGTCATTTCATGACCTTGCATGGCATCCATCCTGGATAATCGACCGACGCGTGACTGATCTAGTTCAACGCCCTCTGGTATTTCTGCATTTTGTAATTGCAGGTTTTTTCGGGTTTTTATTATGAGAGTTCGAAAAAATTCGATGTCCATAATGGTAATTTTATAAAGTAGTTAAAAAAATAAACCAACAAATCAATAGAAAAGATAGAATGCACCATACCTGTGAAGACCGCAACCTTAACGACTTCGCAAACATCGGATCTACATCTACTTTATGAATTTAGCTAGGAACCGTAAATTATTTATTAGTTTTGGCGAGTCACAGTACTCGTATTTTGAGCGAGGCCTCTGCGGTGGTTTCGTTATTTCCATAGAATCGACTGGTATTGTAAATGAGCAATTTAAAAGCAGCCTTTGAACGACAGGAGTTTGTCGTAACCTGTGAACTTAGTCCACCCAAAGGCACAGAACTAGCACCGCTGTTCAGTAAAGCTGACGCTTTGAAAGACAAGATAACGGCATTTAATCTTACGGATTCTGCAGCAGCACGTATGACGTTGGATCCCACAGTGGCGGGTTATGAACTGCATAAGCGGGGTATTGAACCAATTGTCCAGTTTACCTCTCGAGATAAGAATCGTCTGGCTATTCAAAGCGGCATGCTGGGCGCAGATGTTTTGGGTATTCCCAATCTTGTAATTATGGGTGGTGATCCACCGAAAATCGGTGATCATCCAGAAACAAAGGGCGTCTACGATCTGTTTGCTTCTCAACTGATAGAAGCCGGGGTTGCATTGAATAGTGGTCACGATTTGGCTGGTAATGAAACTAAGGGTTCAACAAGCTTATATATTGGCAGTGTTTTTAATCCGGGCGCGACAGATATGGAAGGTGAGGTCACTAATACTCATCGAAAAATTGATGCAGGAGCCGAGTTTTTCCAAACCCAGGCCATTTATGAAACTGATGGCTATCACCAGTTCATGGATAGTTTAGACCGAGGCAATATCAATACGTTGGCGGGTATTATTCCGATAAAGTCGGTAAAAATGGCAACTTATATGAATGAGCGTGTACCCGGCATCGATATTCCGCAGCACATGCTGGATCGAATTGCTCAAGCTGAAGCCGATGATCGCGTACTTGACGAGAGCATGGCAATTGCAGCTGAAACTATAGCGGCGATAAAAGATCACTGTCAGGGCATTCATATCATGGCCATTGGCTGGGAAAAACACATACCTGCATTACTGGAACGAGCTGGCTTGTAAAATCTGATACATATAGTTAAGTGTTTAACTGACGAGGATGTCAGCATTGAAACAAACAGCTCTAGTAACTGGGGCCAGCAGTGGGATTGGCAAGGCGATTGCGCAAACTTTACAATTCCGCGGAATGCAGGTTTATGCATTGGGTCGTAATCGTGAAGCGTTGCAGCAGTTACAGTCTGAAGTTGGGGTTATACCACTGGTTTTAGATATTACTGATTTTTCTCAGCTTCGTGCCGGGTTGCAGGATCTGAGATTTGACGTGGTGGTGAATAATGCCGGTATTATGGCTCCGGTGGGGGCATTTAACTCATTGAGCGACGAATCAATTGAGAGCACGATTGGAGTTAATGTAACCTCGGCAATATTGCTTACCCGTATAGTCGTAACGTCTATGTTAGAAAATAAATGTGGGCACATCTTCTTTACGGGATCAACTGCCGGGCACGGTTCATTTCCAAATATGGCAGTATACGCGGCATCAAAGCATGCGGTGCATGGTTTTGCCGGGTCATTACGCGCCGAGTTAGCCGGTAGCGGAGTAAAAGTAACTGAAATTGTTGCCGGTCGAGTCGAAACCAACCTCTATGAGCCGATAATGGGAAAAAACAAAAGCAAGTCGTTATATAAAGATTTTGCGCCCGTGGCGCCTCAAGATATTGCCACTATGCTGGAATCCATACTGGACATGCCCGGCCATGTAGATATCAGCCGATTTGATATCGTACCCCACGCTCAATATGTTGGCGGTGGTGGTCATCGTAAAACCTAATCAAGACTGGAGATTAGCCTGTGAAAGATTTGAATGTCCTGATTGTTGGCGGCGGCTCCGGATTAGGAGCGTTGACGGCACAATTTTGTGTTCGTGATGGCGCCTTAGGAGTCGGTATTATGGATGTCAATGGGGATTCAGCTACAGTAGTAACCAACACTCTCGAGGGCGTTGCAACGTGTGCGGTTGAGGCTGATATCAGCACTCGAAACAGTGTAGAAGCTGGTTTTTTAGAGGTTGTGAAAAACCTTGGTGTGATTGACGTAGTAATAAATTGTGCAGCTATATATCCGCGAAAGCCCATCTTAAGTATTTCTGATGAGGATTGGGACCTTTCTAATGGAATCAACATAAAGGGTACCTACCATGTAATGGTTGCGTCTATTCAGCATATGCGTGAGCAGCCTATCAAAAACAAAGTGCGTGGACGGATAGTGAATATTTCATCGGTAGATGCATTTAAGGCGCATCCACAAAATGCCCACTATGCGGCTACAAAAGCTGCAGTTGTGAGCCTTACTAAATCTTTTGCGGCAGAGGTTGCGTCTGACAATATTTTGATTAACTCTGTTGCACCGGCCGGTATGGCAACTGAAAAGGCGAAAGCATCCGGAATCGTACAGGAGTTAGCCCAAGCAAGTCCTTTGGGTAGAGGTGCAGAAGTAGAAGAAATAGCTGAATGGGTAATGATGGCAGCGGGTACTAAAAATACCTTTATGACGGGGGAAAATATTATTGTCTCTGGTGGCTATATTTATGCTTGATGCAAATTTACATAACGAGTATTTAGATAGAAAAGAAGAACTTCTACCTATATAAATATTTACTACTGTATATAATATATACAGTAGTAAATATTGATGATAATCGTGTTCTTGAAGTGATTTAGATGATGGAGACGGGAGAGGTTAGTTCGGTAGTTCAATTTCTGTCAGTCTATTTCTCATGTTCGTATTTTTCTCAAAACGGTTTTAATTTCGTCACACAGAGCATCTAGTCGTAGGTTGGGCTGAGAGACGAAGCCCAACACTTCCATTTACTTCCTAAAAACCATCATATCTAATAAAAGCACCGACTCTGATTCTAAAGTAGTTTATAAAATCAGTTTTCTGAGTTCGCCATATACCAGTCACAAAATTGTGTGCAAAATTTTTCATCGCTTGAAAACGGTCCTGGACGATAATGTTCTGACTTTGCTCCAGCGTTCATGGACATACACAATCCTACATCCTCTTGATTGGTGACCTTCCAAGCTTCGGTCATATGTTCTTCCGTGTAGTCTTCGCCCTCAACGGCGTCATTCGCGACTATCCAGCTAGTATAGAGTTCGCAGCGGTCTGTACTTATTGGTAAGACCCAGTTTGTAGATATATGATCAGAAGCAAAGTGTATCCAAGCGTTCGGATTAAACCAAAATGAGAGCGTACTTTCATCAGGATCTCGCCCTGCAAATGGTCCAATCGTCTTTTTGCTTACCGGTTTACCATCAAAGCTAATTGACTTAAAACCTTCAGCCATAGGATATCTAGCCACTCTAACATCACTGCTAGTGTCGAATGCATCCTCCTTCCACTGAAGTCCTAGTTTCTCCCATCGATCAGCTGAGTTCTTGAGTAAATTCTCGTAGCCGGGTGTCACTGCGCCATTAAAACTTGAAGGGTCAAACAGCTTTACTAGTTGTTTATGATTAACCGAGCAGTGGCAACACTCCCTATTATTAATCATTACCATCAGCCAATTGGCATCAATAGTTTCTCGATGGTGAAAGGCTAGTTTATATTCACCACTTTCACCGAGCTTAAATGGACTAGTGTAAGGGGAGAGCACTGTTTCAGCATTACTAATATCTTCCTCATTGGGCTCTGAATGTAGACAGGCAAACAACATCCCGTCTATTTCTCTCAATGGGATTTGATCAAGGCCAAAGTTCTTTTTCTCCGTTTCATGGAACTCAGTAGACATCCTAGATGCATAACTGAGTCCCCCGCCATTTAGCTTATATGCCCATTGATGATTAGGACATATTATCCGACTAGCACATTGACCAACATCGTTGTTTACCAGTCTGGCACTTTGGTGTGCACATCTATTAACGATACACCGAATTTTGTTATCAGTACCATGGACAAGGAAATATTCTTCGTCGAACAGAGTAAATGTAAAGTAATCACGTGGTTTGGATACATCGCCCCTTGTGCCAACGAAAAACCATTTATTAGTGAATAAAGTCTTCATCCGAGATAGATCAGAAATCACGTGGGATGGAAAACCTCTTCCAGAAATGTATGTCATTTTTTACACTAGCTATCGATTTAGATTCGAGCAAGTATATTGGAAAGAGTATTGAGTAAACTGATTTAAAGGCGACTGATTATTAGTTGTTTTGTTAGGGCGGATTAAATGCTGAGACTTAAGATATTCTTAATCTACGACTTGGTTATTAGGTGCTATTGGTAAATACAGGAGTTTTTTTCTTAGCTATACCGGATTCGGCGTGCCTTCCAATAACGTTTGGACCAATAGCTTGAGCTTAGTGAGGAGCGAGTTACACCCACACGTTCGGAGACGTGCATAAAATTACCTTTCCCTACGTAAATACCGACGTGATATTTACGCCAGCCGGTTTTAAAAAAAACTAAGTCGCCTGTTTGTAGTTTGCTTTGTTGTACGCGTTTGCCCATCTCAGCCTGTTGTCGGGTGTGTCTTGGTAGATTTAGGTTAAAGACGGACTTATAGGTAATTTTTACAAATGCGGAACAATCCAAACCCGCCTGATTATTACCGCCCCAACGGTAAGGTGTTCCGTGCCACTGCTGATAGTGGGCCATTAGATTGCTAACGTCCTGATTCGAAGCAATATTTCTACCACCACCACAGCCACTAACGAGAAGGGCTATAGCAAACAGTATGGTTATACTTTTCAGAATAGCTTTGATGGGAAATAAGCCGTTATTTTTTAGGGACCACTATTGTGCCCTCTAAGATATTTTTCGTCTACTAATCAATGTGTTCTAACAAATTTTTAATACCTTCTCTTATCATTTCTCGGTTCGTACAGGAAAAATTGGGCTGCACCGTGTCTGTCCTATGTGGGGTTGTATAGCCCTAGTATTACCCTTTTGAAATTATTTTTTTAGCTACAGTCATGCATTACAATTGGGGATAACTGTACTGTTATTTTTGTTGATATTTGAGAAGAAAATTAGATGAAGCCTGAAAGTATAGAAACTGCTGCTGCATTATTTGTGGAGGCTCGTGCCGGCGATAAGCACATGCAAGGTTTACCTATGGAATGTGTTCCTGAAACTACCGGCGAAGGATATTTAATTCAGGCTGCGGTTGCTGAACAGCTTTCGTTAAAGCAGGTTGGCTGGAAGCTGGCGGCGACGAATGTATCCGGGCAAAGACATATTGCTGTAAATGCTCCGATTATAGGTCGCCTGTATGCGGATGTGGTCTATGACACACCGGCTACCATTCTGGTGCGCAATAATAAAATGCGGGTTGCTGAGGCGGAGTTCACATTTAAGGTTGGTCGCGATGTGCCACCTGTTGTGAATCGGACTCGTGAGCAGGTTATGGATTTTATCGACGCATTGTTTCCCGCTATCGAACTGCCCGATTCGCGTTTCGTGGATTTTATTGCTGCGGGTGGTGCGTCACTTGCGGCCGATAACGCATGCGCTAGAGAGTTTGTATTAGGCGAACAGGTCATGGGCCGTTGGCGGGAGATAGCCCTTGATAAATATGCCGTATCGGTAAAAGTTAACGGTAAGCCTATTTGTTCGGGAACCGGAGCCGATGTTTTGGGTGATCCACGGGAGGCGCTTACCTGGATGTTTAATGAGTGTGGACGTCTTGGAATTACCTTAGAACGTGACCATATTATCACTACCGGGGTAATCGGAGTCCCGGTGCCTATTGTTCCTGGTGATCATATTCATGCAGATTTCGGAATATTGGGTAGTGTTGACGTTAATCTGGCAGATTTAATTGAAAAGGTAGATGGTAATGAATGAGCAGCAAAAGACAGAAGTAGAAGCCGCCGTTTTTAGGCGTTTGGTAGATCATCTTAAAACACATGATGATGTGCAAAATATTGATCTTATGATCCTTGCCGATTTTTGCCGAAATTGTTTGTCAAAATGGTATGTCACGGCTGCGGAAGAACGCGGCTATGAGGCAGATTTTGATGCAGCGCGTGAGTTGGTACACGGCATGCCGTATAAAGACTGGAAGGCTAACCAACCGGCGGCAAGTGCAGAGCAAATGGCAGCCTATAATGGAAAACAGGCTTCTAAGAGCTAAGGTTTGGCAATAGCAAAAGAGTTTTTCAATCAGTTCGTTGGTTTAAGAACTGCATTATTTCGTTTGCATACGGTTCTGGGCGAAACATAGGACCCATATGGGCTGCTTCGGAAATAGTAGCGCGTTGTGTATTTGGTATGGTCTGTTCAAGGCGATCTAGTATACAACGGGTTATAGGCGGAGAGTGATCTCCACTGAGTAAAAGTACCGGAGGTGTAAACTCCTCAATGGCTCTATGATCCAGTTTGGTAGCATGTACAAGTTGTAGTTCGTTGATAATTTGTTCGCTCATCGCGATTAATTGTCTACTGAAAATAGCCGGAAGTTGATCCCATTTAAAATCACTCCAAAAATCGATAAAAGCTTCCATCGCCATTTCCGGTTTCTTTTCGGTTATTGAATGCTGAATAACGTTGAATAATGCCTGATAGTCTTTTAGTGCAGATTGATGCCTAGGATTGTTATCGTCGAGCAAGGAGAGCAGCACGGGCTCAATTAGCACAACCGCTGTTGGCTGAATACTGACCATTTCTTCCATAACGATCAAACTGCCTAGAGAGTGCCCCCCCAATATGATTGATTGTGAGTCGAAATGTTTTGCAGTCCAGTGCAGAATAGTGTTGTGTTGGTCGAAAACCGTACCGTCTACATGAGCCTTACTATCCATATATCCGCTTAGGGCCGGCGCAACAACATGATAGCCGTCATTACCTAATCGCATAGCAATATCGCTGAGTCCTGCCGGGCTACTGCCTGCACCATGCAGCAAAATGATTAATGTATCACCACGGCCGTACTCGATTGTTCGAACCGTTCCGAAATCCGTAGTATGCAACTCACTTTTCATTGATTTTGTGCGACTATCCATGACTTTCCCGGGCAGTGATTGGGCGATTCGGCGTACTCTAGAATTTTCAGCTGCGAATATATTCGTGAAAGCTCATTTTCCTGCAGCATAAAGTCTGGATCAAAATTTGGTTTGCTTTTAGCAAAATCGGTATTAAATGTTTTTACAATTAATATGCCATTTCTAGTGAGTAGAGATGGTAACTGCGGATAAAGCGTACGATTTAAATAATGAAACATAATTATTAAATCGAAACTTCCCGATATATCAAAGTAATCCAGATCCTGAACGATGGGTGTGATTTGTGTATTACAGTGTGCTGCTAGTTGTAAAGCTAAGTCCATGCCGTTGGAGCTACCGTCGATTGCGGTGACGTGAAGCCCTGACAGCGCTAGGTGAACGGCATTTTGTCCAGAGCCCGATGCAATATCTAATGCACGTCCGCTGGTCGGTAGCCAAGGTGTGTCGAGGAGCAGCATATCCGGTTGTGGCCGTTCGTTTATTATTCTGTTAGCAAATTTGGAGTTCCATCGTTCAATATCCTTTTTCATAATTCTTTGCCAGTTATGCCAAGAAGTTCGCAGGTGTAATTGCCTATTGCCAAGCTGGAGGTCAACCCCGGACTTTCGATACCGAACAGGGAAATCATATTTTTGATCCCATGCACGGTGTAATCTTGAATGGCAAAATCCGGAGCGGGTTGTCCTTGTGGATAAATTTTTGGTCGAATTCCTGTGTAGTCCGCTTGTAGACTGTCATCCTGCAGGCTCGGTAGATAGCGTCGAATTTCCTGTAAGAAACGCTGCTTGCGTTCGATTGAGTCGTCGAATGTATAGTCAATTGAGTCAATCCATTCACAATCGGGTCCAAATTTGGCTTGTCCGCTTGTGTCGAAGGTTAAGTGAGTACCGAGCCAGGCACCATCCGGCATAGGATACAGTAAATGATTGACATTCAATGACTGATTGAGACGGTAGTAGTGGCCAATTGCCGGGTAGATACGCGGTGGTTGGTAGCTAGCGTTATAGGCGAGCGTCTCGGCCAGTCTCTGTGCACCATGCCCGCTGCTGTTGATCAGATAACGGCAGCTAATTGGATAGCTGTCATCGGCTTCGCCGCAGAAAACGGTAAACCCCTCACCAAATTGATCAATAGTGCAGACGGCAGTGTTGAGAATAACTTCGCCTCCGGCAGATTGGATATGTCCTTCGAGTGCTTGCATAAACTCATGGCTGTTAAGCACACCGGTAGATGGCGATAAACAAGCCATTACGCAGTGCACATCTGGCTCCAGTTTTTGAGTTTGATTTCTGCTCAGCAGAACAAGATCGTTTACACCGTTTTTAAAGCCATTATCTTTAAGTTTGTGAAGCGCTGGCACTTCCTGTTCACTTGTGGCCAGTAGTAATTTTCCACAAGGCAAAATATTTACGTTATTTTCCTTACAGAATGTGTCCATCAGTTGCCTGCCACGGACACATAACTGTGCTTTAAGACTATTTTGCGGGTAGTAAATGCCGGCGTGGATAACCTCACTATTGCGCGCGCTGGTTTCGGAACCGATGGTGGCATTGCGCTCAACTACCATCACATCTATACCACGGTTGCACAAAGCGCGGGCTATTGCTAAACCGACAACACCAGCGCCGACTACAACGGCTTCTACATCAAACATAACAGGTACGAGGTTATATGAGGCCGGCGAATGGTTCGACCGTTACCCAGTCACCCTGCTCAACATTACCTTGTTCGGCGGGAAGAAAGATAAAGCAGTCGGAAATACTCATGGAGTGCAAAATACCGGAGCCCTGATCACCCGTCGATATCACTTGCAAGCTTCCGTCCTCTGCCTGGGAAAGTATGCCACGCTGAAACTCGGCGCGCCCCGGGCGTTTGCGCAACGGTTTAGCTACTTTGGCTTTAAAATTGTAATTATTTTCATCCGTTTGACCACTCATTTTAATTAGCGCCGGACGAACAAACTTGTAGAATGTGACCATCACAGATACCGGGTTTCCGGGTAATCCGAAAAAGGGTGTCGAGCCGACTCGACCGAATGCAAGGGGTCGTCCTGGTTTCATTGCCATTTTCCAGAAATCTACCTCGCCTAGTTCAGCAAGTATTTGCTGAATAAAGTCGGCTTCTCCAACGGATGCTCCGGCTGATGTAATCAACATATCACCGGCACGTGCACCGTCGAGAAATGCTTGTCGTATCTGATCTGGGTCATCGCGCACTACGCCAAGATCGATAAAATCTGCTTCTACCCGTTTTAGCATGCCATAAAGGGTGTAACGATTACTGTCGTAAACATCGCCCATGGATAGGGGCTCACCTACTGAGCGTAGTTCATCACCGTTTGAGAAAAAGGCAACCCTGGGTTTTCTCCAAACGCTTACCTCACCAACGCCAACCGAGGCGAGTAAGCCAAGATCGGCCGGTGTAACTCTATGTCCGGTAGTTAGTGCAACAGCCCCAGATCTTAAATCTTCCCCGGCCAAACGCACATTGCTTCCAGTTTTCTGTTTAGTTTCAAGCCGTATGTAGTTGTCAACGCGTTCAACACGCTCCTGCATTTCAACCGTATCGGTTCCTTCCGGCATAACAGCACCGGTCATAATGCGAGCGCATTCCCCCGCCCCGACCGTAGTGTTGAGCATTCGCCCCGCCCACGACGTACCAACAATCTTTAGCGTGGTTGTGGCTTCGGAGGAAAGACTTTTAGCTGAAAACGCATATCCGTCCATTGCGCTATTGGTATGCATTGGAACCGGGTTAGGTGAGTGGACGTCGGAACTTAGTACACGACCAAGTGCGCTTCGTACAGCGACACGTTCCTGTTCGGCTATAGGTGTTATGGCGTCTGTTATTCGTTGGATAGCGATATCAATGGGTAATAGGCCTGATTCAATCGGGTCGGCACAACTGGGATCCATCTTGAGTTCTTGCTCATTCATTTTCACGCACCCAATGTCCGGATTTACCACCTTCTTTTTCGATTAAACGTACCTCATTTATAGTCATGCCACGGTCAATCGCCTTACACATATCGTAGATTGTTGCTAAAGCAGCCTGTACCGCAATAATGCCTTCCATTTCTACACCTGTGCGCTCTGTGGTTTGGGTAATAACGGTGCAGTGTACCTGACAATCGTCTTTTTCCAGGTCAAAATCGACCGATACTTTGGTTAGCATAAGAGGATGGCAGAGGGGAATGATATCACTGGTTTTCTTTGCTGCCATAATACCGGCGAGACGCGCTATGCCAAGCACATCCCCTTTTTTGTGATCACCTGCTTTAATCATCGCAAAAGTTTCCGGGGCCATTTTTATATATCCGCTGGTGATGGCGCGTCTAGCGGTGACGGCTTTATCGCCAACATCGACCATGTGTGCTTCACCGCTAGCATTAAAGTGAGTTAAGTTAGAACTGTTCATTATTTTCGACTGTTGAATACACAACTGAAATATAACAGGGAACTTGCTGATGCGTGAACTTCCCCGGTTTGAAAATTAAGGAATCACTCAACAGCGGTAGAATTTTGTACAATGCGCGCCTATAAATTATTAGAGAACCATTTATGTCGACAACAAAAAGTATGAATTTAGGGACAGATGCGCCAAGTTTTACACTGGAGAATATGAACCCCAAATTCGGTGGAGGTTATGTATCGTTGGCAGATTGTGCAGAAGCGCCGGGTTTATTGGTCGCTTTTATCTGTAATCATTGTCCATATGTAGTGCAGATTAAAGATAGCTTGGCGAGTTTTGCCGAATTTTATGCCGACAACGGGCTAGCGGTAATAGCGATAAGTGCAAACGATGCGGATGCCTATCCAGCGGATAGTCCGGAGAATATGAGGCTGGACGCGGAAAAGCACAATTACACCTTTCCCTATTTGTACGATACTGATCAGCATGTAGCAATGGCTTATCAAGCACAATGCACACCGGATTTATTTTTGTTCAATAAAGAACGTAAACTGGTTTATCGAGGACAATATGATAATGCTCGTCCAGGTAATGACGTTTCAGTGTCTGGAGATGATTTAAGCGCAGCAACTGATGCTTTACTCACGGGTAAACCGGTATCTGAAGACCAAAAACCAAGTGTGGGTTGCAGTATAAAATGGAAACCCGATAATCAGCCCAAATAAATTAGGGCGGTATTTATAATGGAAAGCGAAGATCTGGTTTTTTCGATATTTTTGATTTTTACCGGTGCTGCAGTTTTTGCCACGCTGGCGCTATATGCGCGTCAGGCAATGATTGTTGCCTATATAGTTTTGGGGGCGATTGTCGGGCCATCCGGTTTAGCTCTGGTAAACGATCCCAGCTTAATTGAACAAATTTCCCATATTGGGATTATATTTCTTCTCTTTCTGCTTGGTCTGAATCTCTATCCGCAAAAGTTAATACAACTCTTCCGACAAACCACATTAGTTACGTTAATTAGCTCATTAAGCTTTTTTGCCGCCGGTTATAGTGTTGCGCGTATGTTTGGTTTGGACAATAGTGATGGTGTTATTGTGGGTGTTGCCTGCATGTTTTCCAGCACTATTATTGGCCTTAAATTATTGCCTACAACAGTGTTGCATCATCGGCATACCGGCGAGATCATGATTAGCGTGCTCTTATTGCAGGATCTAATCGCGATCTTTGCAATGCTTGTTATGCAGGTAGGTACCGGTGATCAGATGCCGGTAATGCAAGCCGCTAAGACGATCCTGGCATTACCGTTGTTGGTATTGATCGCGTATGTACTGGAACGCTATGTGTTGCTAAAGCTATTTATGCGCTTCGATCGAATCCAGGAATATGTATTTCTGCTCGCATTAGGCTGGTGTATGGGCATCGCTGAGGCGGGTTATGCGATGGGTCTATCGTATGAAATGGGCGCATTTATTGCCGGTGTTGCGGTAGCCGCTAGCCCTATTTCTAAGCATATCGCAGAGAGTTTGAAACCATTGCGAGACTTTTTCCTGGTGATGTTTTTCTTTGCGCTGGGCGCGGGATTCGATTTTGGCGGTGTGCAACAAATGTTGATACCGGCGTGTGTACTGGCAGTCGTTATGATTATATTGAAACCGGTTATTTATCGATTTTTATTTGTACGTCTGGCCGAGACGCCCAAACTTGCCTGGGAAACCGGTGCGCGGTTAGGTCAAATGAGTGAGTTTTCGTTGCTCCTAGTCTTTGTCGCACTGGAAACAGGGATGGCCAGTCAGCAAAGTGCTTCCATGGTGCAATTAGCTACAATACTCACCTTTATTGCGTCGTCGTATTTGATTGTTTTACGTTACCCAACCCCTATTGCCATATCGGATCGTCTGCGACGAGATTAGTGTGTTTTAGCGCAATTAATGCACACAGTATAGAAATGATTGCCGTTAAGTGTGCAGTGATGTTAACGGCCTTGGAAGTTTCTGGAACCAACTAAACTTTCTCCTTTAATCGGGAAGTCCGGCGGCTTCAAGGCCTTGTATGTACCATTCTAAATCCTCACTATTCTTATAGGGCGCACGCTCTCTTTCCTTATCTAGAGAGAAGTTCGGTTGTAAAGCTATAATTTCGGCTGCTTCCCATTCTGCTTCGAATTGAGGGCCGATATTCCCATAAATTGCCGCCAGTGTTAGATGCGCACCGAGGAAGAAACCATTTCGGACGACGACTTCTTCAAATTTAGAAATGGCCTTGGGATATTCACGAAGCAACATGTAAGCGTGTCCTTCGATCCATATATAGAAGAAAGCATAGTATGGGTTTAGTCGTTTCGCCGTGGACATTACTTCAAGTACTTCTTGCGGTTCGCCTGCGTAAATAAGTGCCTGAGCTAGGTTCGCGTGTCCATCGGCATAGTTCGGGTCGACTCGAATTGATTCGCGACATGCTGATAGTGCTTCGTCATGCCTTTTTAATACTGTAAACAGTGAGCACAAAGCAAAGTGTACTTCTCGGGTTTCAGGATCGATAGCTAAGGACTCATGACCGTGCATAAGGGCGTCATCAACCATAGTTTGCTCTACCACCGCCCAACCGAATTGAAGATCCATTGCAATCGTTAGGGCGATATTTGCATGGGCGCGGGCAAATTTAGGGTCTATCGCTAGGGCGCGTTTGAAATAATCTCTTGCTTCAGCATTGGTTTTTTTAGTGAATCGACGAAAGAATTCTAATCCGCGTAGTAGCAGGTCATAAGCCTCAGCATTAACTTCTGTAGACTTATTTAAGCGATCCAGGTCGGATGGTGTCCACTTCTTGCATCTATCAGCTGTGCATTAACTCGAATTCGCGCTTCAGCTCGTTGAATGCTCCCCTCGAGTACAAAATTCACTCCAAGGTCTCGAGCTACTTCCTGTACTTTCACGGCAGTTCCTTTATAAGTAAATACGGAGTTGCTGGCAATTACAAGTAAGCCAGAAAGCTGTGAAAGATCTGTGATCAAATCATTTGTTACACCATCAACAAAGTAATCTTGGTCTGCGTTATTACTCAGGTTTTGAAAAGGCAAAACGGCAAGTGATAGGTCGGACTGTCTATTTAATTCTGCAACTGGAATATTTTCTGTCGAAGTCGACGGGTTAGGTACACTAGTTTTTGAATCTGAGTTATCAGTCGATCGCCATGGTTGAAGCGTTACTAGTATAGCGCTGATAATGAGCAGAAATAATATGCTTACAACTGATATGAAACGTCGATCAATTAAAGGCTTTTGCGCTAAGGGTTCATTCTTATAGTCTTCGGGGGCGGGGCAATACTCACCTGGAGTTAAATATACCTCATATGCTTTTATTGGCGTGTTGAAGCCTTTAATTTTTTGCTCGCCTAAATCTGAAAACTCAAAGGGCAAACGATTAGGAATTGTCTCCTGAACCGCGCCCTGAATGACAATGTTACCGGGCTTAGCGAGTTGTTCAAGTCTTTGGGCTAGCACGACTCCCGCACCAGTTACCGTATTGTCTGCTACGATCACCTCTCCCATACCTATGCCAATTCGCAATTCCGGTTGAATATCATCATCCAATTCCAAATTATGTCGGGTATTTGAGGATTGAAACCAAAGTGCGGCAGAAACCGCATCAGATGCCTTTACAAATTCCGCTAGTAGAGCATCGCCACGTATTTCAATTGCTTTTCCGCCATAATCGGAAATAGTTTTTGAAAATTTCGTAAAGGCAGATTGAAACCGTTCATGGGCGACTTTCTCATTTTTTTGTACGAGAGCAGTTGAGCCTACAATGTCAGCATGCAATATAAATACAAACTTACTGGAAAGTCGATTTTCCGTCACTTGGAAAATACCTGATTCTGTAGTGTAAACCGATATTTTACTCTGGTAGGAGAGTTACATGCAGATTTTTTGGGTGTTGATAAGAGAAAAAAGAGGCCCGATTAGTAGAGTAAGGTGTACCTCTGGACATCCTTTGAGGTTAGCGGGTTACGTCAGAGACTTGTGCAAGGATGGCTGAAAATTTATTTTTTTACAGTACCTAGTCCCAGTGCAATATCGAACCGCCTGCGACGAGATCAGTATCTTTTGGCGCAATTGAGGTAGTAGGCTGTCGCAATATTCTGATTATGGCTATGGACTCAGTGAAACGCCTATCGGTATAATTCTGTTCTTAGGGGTCGATGGCGTCGATACCCTATTATCTGAACCTACTTCCTGTACGCCGGGATTTTTTCCCGGGTTTAGCTAAAGCATAACGCCCGGGTTTACATCCGGAGATTATCATGCTTGATTTAACTAAACGTCCAGAGTTTTTCAATCTCGAAAACGGGCAAAAAGCACCCCTTCCATTTTCCAAGCGAGAATATCAAAACCGATTATCACAACTTCGTGAAGTGATGAATCGAAATGATGTCCCAGTTGTTGTGTTTACATCAATGCATAACATTGCCTACTACAGTGGTTTTTTATACTGTTCTTTTGGGCGACCTTATGCACTAGTTATTACAGCTGATCGTTGTGTTACGGTTTCTGCCAATATAGATGGCGGCCAACCATGGCGACGAAGTGTGGAAGAAAACGTTATTTATACGGATTGGCAGCGGGGTAACTACTGGCGTGCAATTAGCGATATTACCGGCAATCCTGGCAGAGTGGGGATCGAAGGTGATCATCTTACACTGGCAATGCAAACCCAGCTAATCGAAGCATTAGGTAGCCCTCAAATCATGGATGTGGCAGCAGATGTAATGTCCCTTCGTATGGTTAAATCGAGTGAAGAAATTGAGCTAATACGAGAAGGCGCACGAGTAGCCGATGTAGGTGGTGAGGCAATACGAGATGCTATACGTGAGGGCACACGGGAAATTGATGTGGCTATGGCTGGCAGAAATGCCATGGAGCTGGAAATCGCTCGCTCATTCCCCGATAGTGAATTGCGTGATAACTGGGTGTGGTTTCAATCGGGTCTGAATACCGATGGTGCACATAATCCAGTCACATGCCGGCAGTTACAACAGGGTGATATTCTTAGTTTGAATACTTTTCCAATGATTTCTGCCTATTACACGGCACTGGAACGAACCCTGTTTTTGGGCCAACCGGATAGTGCCTCATTGGAGCTGTGGAAGGCTAATGTTGCGGCTCATGAACTGGGGATCTCACTTATCAAACCGGGTGTCTCATGTGCCGAAATTTGTGCAGAAATTAATCGCTTCTTTGCCGAGCGCGGTCTGCTTCAGTACCGTTCATTTGGCTATGGCCATTCCTTCGGTGTGTTATCTCACTACTACGGTCGTGAAGCGGGTCTTGAGCTACGTGAAGATATCGATACCGTGTTAGAACCGGGTATGGTGGTTTCTATGGAGCCTATGCTTACCATACCAGAAGGTACGCCAGGTGCGGGAGGTTACCGCGAACACGATATTCTAATCGTGGGTGAATCAGATTCAGAAAATATCACTGGCTTTCCGTATGGGCCAGAGCACAATATCATATAGTTGACTCGTTGATGATCGTTACTTTACGTTAGTTGTAATATGGTTTAGTCGCACTGTAATTTACGCTCTGGTAACGCCATCGCGGTGTTCCCAGAAGTGTGCCGTGTTAGGATGAAACGATCAACTATTGTGACAAATTAGTGTTTCGATCAATACAAAATATTTTCTAACTCAACGCAAAAAATAGACATGATCAGTAGTGATCTCAATACCCCTGTGCTTCTCTTAGACAAAGAGAAGTTAATGGTAAATATTCATCGCATGCAGTCGAGTGCTGATCGATTGGGTGTTGCGCTGCGTCCTCATTTAAAAACTTTAAAATCAGCCGATGCTGCCCGCGTACTGGTGCAATCAGGTGCTAGGGGAATAACTGTATCTACACTTAGAGAGGCGGGTTATTTTCTCGAGCACGGGTTTAGCGATATAACTTATGCAATTAGCATAGTTCCGTCGCGGTTGCCTGAGGTTGCCAGATTGATGTCCTTAGGCGCTGATTTAAAAATAATGACGGATAACATGGAGGTTGCTCGGGTTATCGCCTCCTATGCAAATAGTTCCGGAATTCCGTATAGAGTATTAATCGAGATAGACTGCGGCGACCAACGTGGGGGAATAAAATCTGATAATGAAGCGTTGATTTCCATCGTAGAGTGCATAGATGCTTCATGTGCAATTTTCGAGGGTGTATTAACCCATGCGGGCCATGCCTATGATGTGAATTCAATTTTTGCTATTGAAGCTGTTGCAAAACAGGAGCGTGATGTTGCCGTGCATGCCGCCACTCGAATACGTAATGCGGGTTATGACGTACCGACTATAAGCGTAGGTTCAACGCCGACTGGTCTGTTTGCAAGAGATTTAACCGGTGTTAGCGAATTGCGTGCTGGGGTGTACACCGTGTTTGATATGGATCAGCAATCACGAGGTGTTTGCGTTGTTGAGGATATTGCCTTAAGCGTTCTATCATCTGTTATTGGTCATAACAAAGCGGCTGGTAAAATCCTGCTGGATGCTGGGGGTCTGGCGTTATCCAAGGATCGAGGAGCAGATAAGTTTCGCCCAGAGGTTGGATACGGCCAGGTTTGTGATGTTGATGGTCAGGTTATTACCGATTTATACGTAAAGAGTGTTAGTCAGGAGCATGGGCACGTGCCGGTGCGGAACGCAGATGATTTCAAAAAGTTCCCCATCGGGTCATATTTACGAATCCTACCGATTCATGCATGTATGACCGCCGCCGCGTATGACCGTTTCGCGTTAGTTGAAAAAGGAGTTATAACAACGCACTGGGATAGGGTTAATGGATGGTGATTAAGCTGTGTTTATTTTTAGATACCAATAACATTTGCTTGTGAA
This sequence comes from uncultured Gammaproteobacteria bacterium, assembly GCA_905478855.1. GTDB lineage: Bacteria > Pseudomonadota > Gammaproteobacteria > Arenicellales > CAJQKF01 > CAJQKF01. The sequence continues at coordinate 1,863 of CAJQKF010000166.1, read as the reverse complement.
AGCAATATTTATTCTTTTGCTACCGACCAAGTGAGGAAAAAATGACTCGAGTTCGACAAATAGTTAACCCTACAAAGATGGGACCCGTCGCGCGGCGTCTTATTGGCACAACCGATATTGATGGCAATGGTACAAGCCATGAGATAGCCGATGTTGATCCCATCGTATTGTTTGATTATGTGGAATTTAATTCAGCTATGGAGTCTGAGTTTCGTCCACATCCCCATGTGGGGCTAACTGCTATGAGTTTCATGCCTACCCAGGGATCATTTAATGCGTGGGATAGCGTGAACGGCGACGAAGATACCAGCCTGCATGCCGGCGGGCTGTACTATGTGCATGCCGGGTTACCAGCATTTCATCATGAGCGCGTTTCCGACGAGTGTGCCGCCGAAAAAATGGATATCGAATTTATTCAGTTGGTCTGGAATGCGACCGATGAAGACAGTGTTGAAACCGTTGTTATACAGCCGGAGGATGTTCCGGTAGTAACAACTGAAAACGCGACAGTTCGCGTACTTGCAGGAGAGCTATTTGGAGTGCAGTCTGTACAACCGTTTACGCATCGAAATATTGTTTACGCCTATGTTCAAGTAAATCCGGGTAGATCGCTCGAGCTTCCAGTACCGGTAACTATGCGTGGTGTAGTTTTTCCCATCGAAGGAAACTTAGAAGTTAACGATGTAACAATAAATCAACAACAGATGATGATATTAGGTGAACAGGATCATCAGCTCTTGATATCTAACACTGACAAAAATAACGTAGCGAGATTTATTATTGCTGCCGGTGAGCCGCTTAATAAACCGTTTTGTAAATTACTCGGCTTGGGCGGCTTTATTATCGGTGAGACAGAGGCGGAATTACGCAGCGCAATGAAAGAGTTTTCTCTTCAAGCCGAGCAATTAGAGATCTGGGGAAACAATACGTAACTATGAATATGCAGGAGTTCGGTATAACCTAAATTCATTACACCGTTGGATCGGTAGAACATAAGAACCTAGTATTACCTACAGGAGTTAGTAATGGCCAGGATGGCTAGACCAGTATTGGAGGGTGTGCCTCACCATATTACACAGCGAGGCAATAGAAGACAGCGAGTCTTCTTTTGTGATGAAGATTATCAAACATACCTTAGTTTATTAAAGACTTATTGTTGTTTGGGCGAGGTAGAAATTTGGGCGTACTGTCTAATGCCTAATCATGTTCATTTAGTAGTGGTGCCAAACGACAAAGAACAATTAGCTCGGTCTATCGGAGAAGTCCACCGAAAATATACTAGGTATATTAATTTTCGTGAAAACTGGAAAGGATATTTGTGGCAGGGACGTTTTTCTTCGAATCCAATGGATGAAGCATATTTGCATTCAACCGTTCGATACGTTGAACTCAATCCGGTTAAGGCAGGATTGGTTCACTCAGCCGAAGACTGGCGGTGGTCGAGTGCGCGTGCACATTTAGCGAAACAAAATGACGGGATTGTGAGTGTGTGGCCCATGCTTGAGCGCATAGGAGATTGGCCTAAGTATTTGTTGAATAATCATAGTGAAGCAAGGAATGAATTAATCCGGCTTCACACAAGAACTGGGCGGCCTTTGGGCTCAGATAGTTTCGTGAAAAAATTGGAACATCGCTGTGGAAAGTCACTTCGACCAGGTAAACCGCGGGTCCGAAGGCAAATGTGGAATAGATCTGTATTGTGTCCCCAGAACTCCCCAGAACTCAGAACTCAGAACTCAGAACTAATCAGAACTAATCAGAACTAATCAGAACTAATCAGAACTAATCAGAACTAATCAGAACTAATCAGAACTAATCAGAACTAATCAGAACTAATCAGAACTAATCAGAACTAATCAGAAC
>CAJQKF010000165.1 GCA_905478855.1 uncultured Gammaproteobacteria bacterium | reverse complement strand
TGGGATGAGAATTTGGCTTGACCCTGTTCGTATGGCTAGCCTTGGCATTACTACAACGGATGTAAGTAATGCACTTTCTGAACAAAATGCGCAAATACCTGCAGGCCAGATTGGAGCCCCACCATTTGATGTTGATCAAGCGTTCACATTCAACGTTGTTTCCCGTGGCAGATTATCCGAAGTTGAGGAGTTTGAAAACGTTCTGGTGCGCGTGAGTGAAAATGGTTCACGCGTATTGCTATCGGACATCGCCCGGGTTGAGTTAGGTTCGATCAGTTATGGATCCTATGGCCAACTCGATAGCGAGCCGGCGGTTGTTATGGCTATTTATCAGTTGCCCGGTTCAAATGCGTTGGACGTGGCTGATGGTGTAAATGCTGAACTACAGCGTCTTTCCCAGTCATTTCCAGATGATATGGAATGGGGAGTGTTGTATGACACGACCCGTTTTGTTCGGCTTTCAATAGACGAAGTTGTAGTCACGCTGCTTCAGGCGATGTTTTTAGTGGTTCTGGTCGTATTCATTTTTCTCGGCGATTGGCGTTCAACACTTATTCCCGGTATCGCCGTGCCTGTTTCTTTGATTGGTACATTCGGTGTGTTACTTATCGCCGGGTTTTCGATAAATACGATTGTCTTGTTTGCGCTGATTCTGGCAATCGGCATAGTAGTTGATGATGCAATTGTGGTTGTTGAAAACACACAGCGTCATATGGCAGATGGTTTGGATTCGGTTGCGGCAACACGTAAGGCAATGGCCGAAGTTACCACGCCAATCATTGCCACATCTTTGGTTTTGTTGGCAGTGTTTGTTCCGGTTGCGATGATGCCTGGTATTACTGGGGCATTATATAAACAGTTTGCAGTGACTATATCTGCAGCCGTGGCAATATCTTCCATAAATGCGTTGACCCTTAGCCCTGCACTTTGTGCGGTATTGTTAAGACCTGCTGGAGATCCACCGGCTTGGTATCGATGGTTTAATCGATTCTTTAACGGCGTGACTGCCGGTTATTCCAATACCGTCAAGTTTTTGGTGAAAAGATTACTTATTGTGGGTATTGTGTTCATAGCGATGCTGGTCGGAACGTGGAAGTTATTTGACACATTGCCCAGTGCTTTTGTCCCTAATGAAGATCAGGGTGCATTTATGGTCGATGTACGTCTTCCGGATGGTGCATCCCTATTGCGAACTCAGGAAATCCTTCGGGGTGTGGAACAATCTGTTCTAGATATAGATGGTGTTGTTAATGTGATGTCAGTGGCTGGTTTCAGTCTGTTAAGTGGTTCTGCCTCAAGTAATACCGCATTAATTATAGGCATTCTTGATCATTGGGATAATCGACTTACGCCAGAGCTCAGCTTACGTTCAATTATGAGACAGCTCTATGCAATATCTGCCGCGATGCCGGATGCCAAAATGATACCTTTTGTGCCGCCGCCCATTCCTGGTTTGGGTGCGACTTCTGGGTTTGAGTTTGTCTTGCAAGATCGTGCCGGAGGTTCGGCCGAGGATTTAGCGGCTGCAATGAATGGTTTGGTGGTCGCCGCCAATCAGGACCCTCGACTAGCTCAAGTGTTTTCTAACTTTACTACGGCTACTCCGCGCGTGTGGTTGGAAGTCGATCGTCAAAAGGCTAAGGCCCAAGGGGTTTCATTAAATGAGTTGTTTGCTACGTTACAAACCCAATTGGGAGGTTTGTATGTTAATGACTTTAATAAGTTCGGTCGAATTTATCGTGTAATGCTTCAAGCTGAAGCGAAATATCGTGATACTCCTGAAGATATAGGTAAGCTTTACGTGCGAAATAAAGATGGCGATATGGTGCCCGTATCAGCGCTGGTAAAGGTTGAGACAGCTACGGGACCCGATGTTCTTAGCCGCTTTAATTTATTTCGATCTGCAACAATCAATGGTAGCGCAGCACCTGGGTTAAGTTCCGGTGATGCGATTGCCGCTATGGAGGCTGTTGCGAGTGAAAACATACCGGACTCCATGGGCTTCGAATGGTCGGGTATGTCGTATCAAGAAATAAAGTCGGCAGGTCAAACCGTAATAGTTTTGATTATGGCCTTTGTCTTTGTATATCTGTTTCTTGTTGCCCAATATGAAAGCTGGACGATACCATTAGCGGTATTGTTATCGGTTCCGGTGGCAATTTTTGGCGCACTACTGACGATTGCATTGGTGGGTATGCCGGTAAATCTTTATACACAGATAGGTCTAATAATGCTCATCGGTCTGGCTGGCAAAAACGCAATTCTTATTGTTGAATTTGCTAAGCAACTTAGAGAGGAAGGGCAGTCAATAATGGACGCCACGATTAATGCTTCAACACTACGTTTTCGCGCGGTGATGATGACAGCAATTTCGTTTATCCTAGGCGTCCTTCCGCTGGTTTTTGCTAGTGGTGCAGGTGCGGCGAGTCGCGTATCGATTGGCCTTGCAGTGTTTGGTGGAATGTTAGCGGCAACTATCTTTGGCGTAATGCTTGTTCCTGTGCTGTTTTACGCTATTCAAACTATGCGAGAGCGTTTTGGCTTAGCAGGAAAAAATAGAACGAGCTAAACTTAATTACTCAGGTTGCTAGATAAATGTTCGATGCTGTGGGTATTCGCCACAGCATCTAAATATTTCAAAGCAATGTTATGCCGTCTCGTTGGCGAGGTATAACCAGGTTTCAACAACCGTATCGGGGTTTAGGGAAACACTTTCGATACCTTGCTCCATTAACCAACGAGCCAGGTCCGGGTGGTCCGAGGGTCCCTGACCGCATATACCCACATATTTTCCGGCTTTTCGACAGGCTTGTATAGCGAGGGACAGTAGTTTTCTAACCGCCGGGTCACGTTCATCAAACAGGTGGGCAATAGTTGCCGAATCTCGATCCAAGCCAAGGGTTAACTGAGTTAGATCGTTAGACCCTATGGAAAATCCATCGAAGTATTCAAGAAATTCTTCTGCTAAAAGCGCATTCGACGGTATTTCACACATCATTACAACTTCCAGACTATTTTGTCCTCGAATAAGTCCGTTTTCGGCAAGCAGTTCGGTAACCTTTTTTGCTTCTTCGAGTGTACGCACAAATGGGACCATAACCCGGATGTTCGTTATGCCCATTTCATCACGCACGTATTTTAAAGCACGGCACTCGAGTTCAAAGCAACTACGGAATTCTGAGTCAATATATCGAGATGCTCCGCGAAACCCCAGCATGGGGTTTTCTTCATGGGGCTCGAATTCAGGACCGCCTATCATGTTGGCATATTCATTCGATTTGAAATCGGACATGCGCACAATAACTGGTTTTGGATTGAAAGCGGCTCCAAGTGTTGCAATGCCTTCGGTTAATTTCGAAACATAAAAATCAATTGGGTCTTTGTAGCCTGCACATCGCTGATCGATTTGCTTTTTGATGTCCAAAGACATATTGGCATAATCTAAAATTGCGCGCGGGTGAACGCCAATACCGTTATTTATAATAAATTCGAGGCGAGCTAAACCAATACCGTGATTTGGAAGTTTGGCAAAGTCAAAGGCTCGTTCAGGATTGCCGACGTTCATGGCAATCTTGAATGCAAGCTCCGGCATCTTATCCAGTTCGATGCGTTTTAATTCGAATTTTGGACTGCCTGAGTAGACATACCCGGTATCACCTTCTGCACAAGAAACAGTAACCATATCTCCGTCGCTTACACGGCTGGTTGCATTGCCGCATCCAACAACCGCTGGTACGCCCAACTCCCGGGCGATAATTGCTGCATGACATGTGCGTCCACCGCGATTGGTTACTATAGCGCTGGCTTTTTTCATAACCGGTTCCCAGTCTGGGTCGGTCATATCAGTAACCAGAACATCACCTTCTTCAACTCGGGCTAATGCTTCGATAGTTGGCACAATTCGAACCTTACCTGCTCCTATGCGTTGGCCAATGCTGCGGCCTTCTACTAAGATTGGCGCCGTTTGTTTCATTTCAAAGCGTTCGAGAATTTGTGCATCCGATCGACTTTGGACGGTTTCAGGACGAGCCTGAAGTATATAAAGCTCGCCGGTTATTCCGTCGCGTCCCCATTCAACATCCATAGGTCGTTGATAGTGTTGCTCAATGGTGACCGCCATTTTTGCCAACGCGGCTACGTCATCACTCGAAATGGAAAACGACTGTTGTTCCTCGGTGCAGGTGTCTACAATTGTGACCGGATCATCGCCGCCTTCAGAGTAAATCATTTTGATTTGTTTTGACCCTAAGTTGCGCTTGATTATCGCGGGTCGATCTAGCTTGAGTGCCGGTTTATAAACGTAGAATTCGTCCGGATTAACCGAACCCTGAACAACACACTCGCCCAAGCCCCAGGACGAGGTGATAAATACCGCATCTTCAAAACCCGATTCGGTGTCGAGCGTAAACATAACTCCGCTGGAACCGGCATCACTTCGAACCATAAGCTGAATTCCAGCGGATAAAGCGACATCGGCATGCGAGAAATTCTGGTGTACCCGATACGAAATGGCACGATCATTGAACAGGGAAGCAAATACCTGTTTTACTGCCAGAAGAACGCTATCGATGCCCTGCACGTTTAGGAACGTTTCCTGCTGTCCTGCAAAGGAAGCTTCGGGTAGATCCTCAGCGGTGGCCGATGATCGAACGGCGACTGAAACGTTGTCGCCTAGAGCCGCGTAGTTATCTCGTATATCCTGCTCCAGGTCTACTGGTAGCGGAGTTTGAAGCACATAATTTCGAATTTGTAACCCCGTGCGGGTAAGGGCTTCTATGTCATCAACATCTAGATCGTTTAACAACGCGTTAATCTTTTTGTCGATATTTTGGTGCGCAAGAAACCCCCGATAAGCGTTGGCGGTTGTTGCGAAGCCGTTGGGTACGTTAATTCCGGCATCACTCAAACTGCTAATCATTTCTCCAAGAGAAGCATTTTTGCCACCAACAGTTGGAACATCCGCCATGCCCAGATTATTAAACCAAACGATATTACTATTCATTATCTATTTTGAGCGTTGTGAAATTACGTTATAGAAAAGCCGGAAACTATGGCCATGCCTGCTACACTACGTTATATCAGGGTTTTATAAATACAGAGATTTTAGATGTCCAGTCGTCCAGTCTATATTATATCCGATCAAACAGGAATTACTGCGGAAATGATGAGTCATAGCTTGCTCACCCAGTTTCCCGGAGTCAATTTTGATGTTAACACTCTGCCATTCGTTGATACAGATGATAAGGTTAACGACGTAATAAAACAAATTGATCAGGCATTAGAAGCAAGTGGTGTTGAGCCACTGGTTTTTATCACTTTCGTTGATGATGCGCATCGGGATAAGCTTTTAACTTGCAAAGGTCGCATATTTGACTTATTTGGTGCATTTTTAACACCACTAGAGAGTGTTTTGGAAGTCGCATCGTCCCACAGTATGGGGGTTTCCCACGGTATAGTAGATCCGGTTCGGTATACAAATCGTATTGGTGCGGTAAACTACGCTGTTCACTGTGATGATGGATTGAATACCAAGGACTATGATCAGGCTGAGCTTATATTGCTTGGTGTATCTCGTGCAGGGAAATCTCCAGTAAGCTTATACCTCGCAATGCATTTCGGCATATACTGCGCCAATTACCCGTTAACGGATAGTGATCTAGAAAGTCAGGAACTACCTAGCTCACTGGCGCGGTGGCGCAATAAGCTATTTGGCTTGACGATTCGTCCAGATCGACTGCAGCAAATTCGTCATGAACGGAAAAGTGGCAGCCGATATGCAACAATTCAACAATGCAGAATGGAAGTGAGTCAGGCGGAAAGCATTTATATGCGTTCCCGGCTAAAAAGTGCCGATACAACATCTCTTTCAATCGAAGAGATTTCAAGTCGAATAATGCAGAAAATGAACCTAAAACGTGATGCGTACTAATGGAAAATATATCAACTAAATCGGTCGGTTTTGTAAGTCTCGGATGCCCTAAGGCGCTGGTCGATTCGGAGCGAATTTTGACTCGTCTTCGTGCGGAAGGCTATCAAGTTAGTCAGTCGTATGATCAGGCTGATGTTGTTGTCGTAAACACGTGTGGATTTGTACAAGATGCTGTTGAGGAGTCCTTAGAAGCTATTTCCGAGGCTATGGAGGAGAACGGAAAGGTTGTGGTTACCGGCTGCCTTGGTGTGCGGGAAGCAGAACTTCGTGAGAAGTTTCCAAGTTTACTTTCTATCTCCGGTCCCCAAGCCTATGACACCGTGATGGATGCAATTCATGAGGCCTCACCACCTCCACATAATCCGTTTGAAAGTTTGATTCCGCCAGGTGGTATAAAGTTAACACCACGGCACTACGCCTATATAAAGATCTCGGAAGGCTGCAACCATAAGTGTAGTTTTTGTATTATCCCGAGTATGCGTGGAAAATTGGTGAGTCGACCGGTAAATGATGTACTACGAGAAGCTGAGAAACTCGCAGAAGCCGGTGTAAAAGAATTGCTTGTTGTTTCTCAAGATACTAGTGCCTATGGTGTGGATCTTAAATATGCTGCATATCCCCACGCTGGAAAGTCTATACCTACAGATTTGCCGGCTTTGGCAGAAGCCCTTGGTGAGCTAGGGATCTGGGTAAGGTTTCACTATATTTATCCCTATCCCAATGTTGATCGATTAATCCCTTTGATGGCCGATAAGAAAGTTTTACCTTATTTGGATATTCCGTTGCAGCATGCACAACCGCGGATACTTAAAGCGATGAAGCGGCCTGCGAATAGCGACAACTCCTTACAAAGGATTAAACGCTGGCGCGAAGAATGCCCAGATCTAGCGCTTCGAAGCACTTTTATTGTGGGTTTTCCCGGAGAAACAGAATCTGATTTTCAATATTTACTTGATTTTCTGGGTGAAGCCGAAATTGATAGAGCAGGTTGTTTTAAATATTCTCCTGTTGATGGCGCGACAGCAAATAAACTTCCAAATGCCGTACCTGATGAAATTAGTGAAGATCGATTTCAAAGATTAATGGCTTTTCAGGAAGAGATTTCTCACCAGAAATTAGCTAGAAGAGTCGGTAAAACTGAGCGTTTTATAATAGACGAAGTTGTTGAGGAAGAAACTGTTATTGCCAGAAGCTATGCAGATGCACCGGAAATCGATGGATTGGTATATCTGAATTGGTTTGAAGGTGCCGAAGCAGGGCAGTGGGTTGATGCCGAAATTATTTCTTCAGATTATCATGATCTGGTTGCTAAACCGTTAGCCAATTCATAAAGGCGCGCAGTCATTATTGCGCGGCTGGGGGTTTAGTAAGCCGCGGGCGTTAAACGAATTTATATCGCTAGCCAATCGCTGCTTTTAATCTGGGGGCAATAATGATTTTATCGCTTTTAAGTTTGGATAACTCAACAATCACCGATGCCCGACTTCGCCGCACAATGACCTGTGGTTCTTTGCTTTCAGCTTCACTATCACGACTCTGACCGTTATCGTCTTTACTGAGTTCTGAATAGTTAACATTTTGCGTCATGTGTTTTCCAGCTTGTGCGTCGTTAGTGGTTATTTTTGTAGAGTGCGGTTGTTGGCAGTTATTCAGAAGCCAAACCAACGTTGAGTGTAACTCGGGAGATACGTTATTTGAGAGATCTAACGGCAGAAACCATGACAATGTCAGAACTTTGCCTTTTTTGACATAAGATTTGCAGAAGTCTGTTGATTAACGACATGTGTTTTTCTGCATTTACGTGGTAATGGTTTGTAGGTTAAGCAATTTTTCGATTTGATTGTGTAATGTATAGAGTTTTTCTTTAATTTACATAATTGTCACCAACTTGAATAACAATCCAATTATGCTACTGTGAGCATAACTTTTTGACATACATCATCTAACGTAATGATGTGAAATGGTAGATGCTAAAGTTTCAGGCCATTTCTTTTAGTAATTTCCTTCGTGTTACGAGTGTTCTGATTAAAATGAGTAATG
>CAJQKF010000164.1 GCA_905478855.1 uncultured Gammaproteobacteria bacterium | reverse complement strand
TTACAATTGACTATGGATCGATTAAACCATCGACCGAGAAAAACGCTGAATTATAGAACACCTCACGAAGTGTTCTATAATCTACATCAAACCTTGACTGTTGCACTTAAGACTTGAACCCAAGTTATCTATGAATTGTAAAGCTAAGCCTCATCAAACGCCATTGAGGAAGATGTCCAAAGCAGGATGACTATAAGGGCAACACTAATATCCTTATTTATTTTTCGCACCATTCAATAGTTATAAGTATCGTGAGAAAATAACGGAACTTCATTGTCAGCCAACAAAAACTATTATCAAAATGAACACCAAAAAGAATTGATCCGATACCATTAAACTGTTCGTTTTACCATTATAGAGTTGGAGATCAACGTTCCCCTACGACCACTATTAACATGCGGCAGACTCATATTCGAATGACAGCTTTGAGTGATGGGTTCAGCTATTCGCCTAAACGCTTTATCTTCAGGTCAAATGATGAAGTATAAAATTGAAATCATGAACGAGAATGTATTCTCCAGAAAATAATCTTCTGTGCTCATTCATAGTTCTACTGGCAACGACACAAACCCACGAAAACGAACCCGTTCGCTTCTTTCTGGTGCACTATTCAGTCTGTAATTAGGGAACCGTTTAAGAAATCGTTCTATTGCAATACGACCTTCCAATCTAGCAAGAGATACACCGGCACATAGATGGGGGCCGGTACCAAAGGCGAGATGCCGATTGGGCTTTCGCTTTAGATCGAGCATATTGGGATAACTGAATACCTCTGGGTCGCGATTTGCAGCACCAATGCACAACGTAATACGACTGCGAGCGGGCAAACGTACATCACCAACTAACGATGCCTCAGTAGACATTCTATTGCCCAACTGATTGGAACTTTCAAATCTAAGAAATTCATCTACTGCTGTGCGAATAATTCCTGGCTCATTCAACAGCATTCGCTTTTGATCTGGCCACTGGGTGAGTAAATACAGGGAGTTAGCAATCAGATTGGTAGTGGTTTCATGTCCGGCGTTTAATATAAATATACAGTTGTGTACGAGTTCGATTAGGCTCAGTTTTTCGTCGCTGCCCTCGCCTTTAATCAAACGAGTTAATACATCTTTATCCGGGTCAAGTGGAGAGAGAGTTCGCAAATGTATAAGCTCTTCTAAATACGTTGAAAAATCTTTTACAGATTGATTGCCAGCTCGCTCTTGCTCTTGGGTTAATACGGGTTCCAATGCACCCAATATGTTCAGTGACCATTCTCGCAGAGGCTCGCGGTCTCCATGAGGAATAGCGAGAAGATTACCAATCACCTCTACCGGTATCGCACAAGCGTAGTCTGTAACTAGATCTGGTCGATCGGAATCTTCAAGACTATCCAGCAATTTGTCGATTAGTATGATTAGGCCTGGTTCTAAGCCATCAATTGCTCGATTACTCAATGCACCCATTAACAAACGTCGAACACGGGTGTGCAGTGGTGGATCATTGAACACCAGACTCGTGGTGTGATGCTCCAATAAGGGGCTGGGACCATACTTCTCACCAAACTCAGTTTTCTTGTCAGATGAATACAATTGAGGAGATTTATAGACGGTACAAAGGTCTTCGTGTCGAGTTAGAAACCAGCTACCATCCGGACAGCGATGGACAGGATCGTGGGTTCGTAATGCGTTATACCAACGATAAGGATTATCGATAAACCCAATCGGAAGATTACGCGGATCAAAATTTTCTATGTGTTTCTTTTCTAATATTGTCACGTACTTTTTCCAACTCCCTTAAAAGCATGGTAATAGTCAATTATAGACCGAAAGCTATAGGGTTTCGAGAAATGCAACCAATGAAGATATTTGTGATTCGGTCAGATTAAGAGGCTTTAGTAGCGATTCTCCATTACTGTGGATTCGATCTAGATTAATGGTTGAGTAATGAACGACCACATCTCGCAAACTTAGCATACTGCCATCGTGCATATAGGGGGCAGTATTAACAACGCCGCGTAGACTCGGAACTTTGAATTCGCCAAAGGAATCATGTCGCTGTCGTAGGTATTGTGTTCGTGCGCTTTGTTGATTGGAATCGTCATCCGAAAACGCACCGAGTCGGTTGTATGGACTAGACAGCACAGCAGTAATTCCACTGAAACGACCTTTATCAACCTTCCCATGGTTATCTATATGCGGCAAGCCAATACTTGCGAATTCATTATTCGTGAACAGCGCTCCCAGATGGCATAAGGCGCACTTTGCCGATCCGAAAAACAATTTTGCACCTGCAGTAGCCTCTAATGGGAACTCCGCTCGGTCGATAGGGGTATTATTAATCACCGCAAATCGGTATCGATCAAACGCCGATCGCTCACTGATAAGAGTATGTTGATAAGACGCTAGAGCCTTACTTGTAAAAACCATTATCCCCTCGTCGTCGACCGTCTCCGGCGCTTTACTAAGAATTTCAGTAAATGCCAGTCTGAAATCATCATCGTCTTCGTATAGGCCACGCAAAACCGCCCCATCACTATTCATCTCAACTTCGGATAAGATCGGTCGCATGCTTTGCGACCACAAACTATCGCTACTACCATCCCAACCAAACCAACGCTGAAATGTCGTGTTAACTACCGTAGGAGAATTACGTCGAGTGTCTGATACACCCACGCTAAGCGACAGGCCATCGGTGTAAAAGTTCTCAGGATCATGGCACGTAGCACAAGAAACTGCTCCACTGCGTGATAAACGTTTTTCGCGAAACAGATACTCGCCTAACTCAATCACCTTAGGGTTACCCATAAATCGGTTTACTGGATCTAAAGCTATCTGCGGCGGCCAGGGACCAGCGCCTTCTAAGAAAGAAAATTCCGATTCCGTGTAATCATCGGCCAATATGATGCTCATACCAAATATGGCAAATCCGAGACTGAAACCTAAATTCTTAAATACTCGACATTTCACGTTTACGGAACTCGATTGTTTATTTTGAACAACGTCGAATCTCCTTCTTGTTGCAAACGTACCGCGATTTGCCAGAGACCCGGCATGTGAAAAAGCAATCCTTTTGCCACATAATTGCCGTCTGTTACCTGAGTTATCTTAGGGAGATAATTCATGCCGTGGCCATGAGCAGGCATAATAGCTTCTACTTTAATCCTACCCTTTACCGGTTGAGTATCTTCGCAAATAGTCAATAGTAGATCAGTATACGTTCCGGTGACAGGCTTCTCCGGACTAAAACTATAGTGCAGTAAAAAAGGTTCGGAACGGACTACATTGGTGCTGGAAATTAGATTATCGCAACTGGAGTTATTTGAATAACTGACGGAAAATAATCCTGTGCAGCAGAACAGAATTCCCACATTGCAGAATAATTTTCTAAATACACCTACATAACTAACCAACATATGTCTTCAAATAAAAACGTTATAGTGTTGAAACACAGTTTTCACCAATGGATAGGCCAATAACTTATTTCAGAAAACCGGAAACTCGAAGTAACTCATCAGCATTTTTCCATGCGATATTCTCTGCGATATTGACTGGGAGTAATGCCAACCATTTTCGACTCATTGCGGCATGATCTTCAACATAATACCAACGTTCAGGTGTATAAGTATCCGTGCCTAACAAAATGCGCCGAGGCCACTCAGAAAACAGTTTTAACCAGTCTGCATCGATCTCATCACCAGATACATGATCGCTTCGAAAAGCGAGGTCGGCCCATAAATTCGGATACGTCGCTAACATTTCTGCTATAACCTCGGGCTCATCAAAACCAGAATGCGCCCAAAGAACAACTGCCTCAGGATTATGATGAAAAATGCGTCTTATCGCGTCGGCATCAGAATGGGCGTGAAGAAACAAAGCATTCTGCTTGGCCAATTCGATAATACCCTGTAATACCGGCAGTTCCATATCATCTCCAAAGGCATGAAACTCGCCGATACCGGCATAACGATTTTCACTAACCAAAACGGTCAACATCTCTATAACCGTAGCATCGTGCATCCATGTTGCAAGCTCCCCGCGTTTCCGATAGGGTCTCAACACCGGTACGATAAGTTCAGGAGCTTCTGCATACAGTTTCTGCGTGCCTTCATCACTTGAGCTGGATACAAAGGCTTTCTTTAAGCCTGCTGCTCTTAGAATTTCAACGGCCTTCGCAGGAGGAATTAACTCCCATGCGTCGTGACTGTAATGAATATGAGCATCGGTGAGCAAACGATCATCTGATGCACCTGCTTGGCAAAATACGAGCAAAGATCCGGTTACAATCGCCAGTATTTGTTGTTTCATATAGATACTCGTAACACCCGTTAATCACACAAGGATATTTATATTTACGCTTGGGTTTGCGAAAATACTTGTTTAACCTTTCACGTATTCTACGCGAGCAGAACGACGTTTAAATTTATATTAGTACACACTAGGGATTTCCGACATTAGGAATTTCACGTAGCATCTACTCTACATATTTTTTGCAGCATTCCTTACAGCTAGGGTTAAGAAATTCTAATCTGCAACATAATTAACCTTTCACCATTACAATAACTCTTTGGAAAACTTTCGTATATAAACGCACTGCTAAAGTATGTTCAGAAACGTCTGTAAACAAAATTACGATTAGGAAAGCTTATTCAAATTTGATTACTTTTATCCACCAAAGGAGTGTTCATAGTATTTATTTTTACAAACAGACTTGACGATTTAAGATCGATGACTAGACTACCTTGACTATCTCGCACTAGTGATAAAATCTTATCCATAATTAAGGAACCCAAAAGTGTTTGCACAGAAACATTTTCCAAAACCAAAACCTAGAATCGTCCTCGAAAGACTCGGAAGAACACTATTAGGTTTATGTTGCTGTCTTACTGCAGAAATCACGATTGCTAGCGACATGTTACAGTCGTGTCTACCCATAGCAAATGGATCGGACCCTATATTAATTACAAATTCAGAGCTACCGTATATTACCGGCAACCTGAAAGCTGACAACCGAATTCGTTTCCTCGCAAAACAGGCAGGTTATCAATTGCAGCCACTCTTATTATCTCCAGACGACCTATCGTTTCCCGATTCAATTCATTATTGCGTCGTCCCTCACTGGACGGCTCTAAGACAGCATGCTTTAGAGAATAACGTAAATATTTCTGTGGTTTCCGGCTATCGAAGTATTGAAAGACAACGACAGATCTTTCGATACAAACTAAAACAGCGATCGATTCAAGATGAAGACATTGCACAAGAACGAGTCGACTATCAAATACGTTCCATATTGGAGTTCAGCGCTATACCGGGATTTTCCCGCCACCATTCTGGTTTCGTAATTGATATACAATCAAATAAAAAGGGGCTTTCCGCATTTGGCCAATCGGACGCATATAAGTGGCTTGCAAGTGATCGATTTAAAATAGCTAGAAAATTCGGTTTTGTACCGAGTTATCCGACTGAACGACCCGGTCAAGGCCCAAGCCCAGAATCCTGGGAGTTTATGTGGGTAGGTAAAGCACTGGCCCAGATAGATTCACATTTTCGTTTTATTGAAGACACTCCGTCACAGCGCTTATTGCATGCAGCCACACAAAACCTTTTAGCCCTCGATCAGCAATCAGTTAAACCAACCCCCCGCGGGGATAAAGACCCGTTTTCAATAAGTAAACTAGGAAGTGAGTATGCTCCCAATCACCCGTAACGGTGATTACTTTTTAAGTAATCCCTTTGCCCGCCTTAATGAAAATTTCCCAAAACGATCCGCGACGGTATCGGTAAGTTGATCCAAACTTGACTGCGGGGCTTGTGCACCCGTTGCAAAGACATCCAGTTGTGATGTGTCGTCGCTGTCGAAATGAGATAACCCAACACCGACTAAACGAATAGGCGCACCGCGTCTAGGATGAGTTTGTATTATGTTTTGCACAACGCCCCACACAGCATCGGTAGATTGAGTTGCAATCGCTATCGTATTTGAAACGGTATATGTGCGAAATGAAGAATCACGCAGTTTGATTGTAATCGTTCTGCCAGCAAGATCTTGCTTCCGCAATCGCGCGCATACAGATTCAGTCAACTGCATCAAGACAGACTCCAACCTATTCCAATCATCAATGTTATCAGAAAATGTTGTTTCGTGTGAAACCGACTTTGCATGATTTTCAGACTTTACAGGTCGATCGTCTTGGCCTCTAGCCAAATGCCATAAATGTGGTCCAGTCTTACCCAAATGTCTCGTTAGATAATCGTAACTCGCTTTTCGCAGTTCAGAAACCGTATAAATGCCGATACTGTTTAGCTTGCGCAATGTCGATGGGCCTACACCCCAGATGCGCTTAAGCGCTAAGGTATTTAGAAACTCAATAACGTTCCGTTCTTCGACCACTGTAAAGCCATCCGGCTTATCACAATCGCTAGCCAGCTTCGCAATGAACTTATTAGGCCCGACGCCAACAGATGCGATAAGCTTTACTTCGGCAAGAATATCGTCTTTAATCTGTCGAGCCGTACTTACTGCGTTGCCGTGCAAACGCTCGCCACCGATTGGATCCAGGAAAGCCTCGTCTAGCGATAACGGCTCTATATGCGGTGTATATCGTTGAAATACGTTATGAATTTGTCTTGAGACTTCTTGATAAAGGCTCATACGTACAGGAAGAATAATTAAATCGCGACAAAGTCGTTGTGCATTTGCGGTTGGCATGGCGCTGAACACACCAAACTTTCGAGCAGCATAATTAGCAGCTGACACAACGCCGCGCGAGTCCGCCTTACCGGCAACAACAATCGGTTTACCGCGCAAAGCCGGGTTCTCACGCTCTTCTACCGACGCATAAAAAGCATCCATATCAACATGAATAATTTGTCTTGACACGCTTTTTATCCGTATACGGAGAAGTACCTACTGTTTCAAACGATAACCAGTCTTAAAAATTAGAAATATAGCTCCAAGGCACAGCCCTAGAAATACCAAGATCATCGTTAAGCTAGTCAGCACACTCACGTCAGCAACTTCGAAAAAACTCCAGCGAAAACCACTGATCAAATACAACACAGGATTAAGCAAGGTTATTTTCTGCCAAAAGGCCGGCAGCATATCCACAGAATAAAAGCTCCCACCTAGAAACACCAAAGGAGTTATAACTAAACGTGGTATTAATTCCAGTTTTTCGAAATTATTTGCCCATAGGCCAATAATAAAACCGAAAAGGCTAAAAGATATACATGTTAGTAACAGGAAGCCCATCATCCAGATTGGGTGGGCGATCTGTAGCGGTACAAATGCACTAGCTGTTAATAATATAATAAGCCCAAGTATTAGAGACTTGGTGGCTGCAGCTCCAACATAACCCAATAGAACTTCGATAAAGGACACTGGCGCTGACAGAATTTCATAAATGGTGCCGGTAAACTTTGGAAAGAATATCCCAAACGAAGCATTGGAAATACTTTGCGTGAGTATCGAAAGCATTAGTAAACCCGGCACTATAAAAACCCCATAACTAACACCATCAATATGCTCTATACGGGAGCCGATGGCCGCGCCAAAGACCACAAAATATAACGTTGTCGATACGACAGGTGATGCAATACTTTGTAGTAAGGTTTTCCACGTTCGTAGCATTTCAAACTTATATATCACCTTAACCGCCTGGAAATTCATACGCAGGTACACCCCTTCGGTACTTGTTTAACACTTATACTCATCGTCGGACTAGCTCGACAAAAATATCTTCGAGGGAACTTTCTTCGGTTTTTATATCCTTGAGTAGTAAACCTTGCTCACGAAGTTCAATTAGTAATGTAGTAATACCCGTTCTGTCTTGCTTAACATCATAAAGATAAACCAATGAACGACCATCATTGGCTATCTCAAGATTGTATTGACTAAGTGCCGAAGGAATTTCACTAATTGGCTCACGCAGATCGATTACCAATTGTTTTTTGCCCATCTTTTTAATCAGATCGGATTTTTTATCTACCAGTAATATCTCACCTTTATTTATCACACCGATACGGTCTGCAATTTCCTCCGCCTCTTCTATGTAGTGAGTTGTCAATATTATAGTAACTCCAGATTCCCTCATATTAGCTACCAGCTTCCACATATCCTTACGCAGCTCCACGTCAACTCCAGCGGTTGGCTCATCAAGAAACAGTATTCGTGGTTCATGAGCAAGTGCTTTAGCTATAAGTACTCGGCGTTTCATCCCGCCCGACAAACTCATGAGAATTTGGTCACGCTTATCAAATAAAGATAAGTCTCTTAGGGTTTTTTCTAAGTAGGCTGGATTCGGGCTCTTACCAAATAATCCGCGACTAAACTGCAGGGTGTTCCACACAGTATCGAACGCACCAAGTGTAAGTTCCTGGGGGACCAAACCGATGAGCTCTCGCGTTCGTCGATAATCCTTAACAATATCGTAACCAGAAACCTCTACCGATCCTGAGGTTGGTGAAACTATCCCACAAACCGTTGATATTAGTGTTGTTTTACCCGCGCCATTGGGCCCCAGCAGCGCAAAAATCTCACCCGCGTGAATATTCAGATTAATACCCTTTAGCGCCTCAAACCCAGAGTCGTAGGATTTACATAAATCGCTCACTTTTATGATCGTTTCCATTACAGCCTGCAATATCCAAAAATTCAGAGGTATTATTCGGTAACAAACAATACCAGATGGTCGAGTCGAAATGTAATGCCAATGAGTTCGCCAATTGCATGATTATGATGAGAATCCGCAAAACAAAGCACCCCGTCGCCGCTATCCACTTCCGCAGTGTAGAGAAAATGCGAACCGCGAAATGACTTTGCAAGAATTTTGCCTTTAACCGGGCTATCATCATCATGAATCACATCGTCTGGTCGTAACAACACGTCAACATGACGGCCTATTTCTACACCATGCTCTACGGGTGAGCTCAACACTCCAATTGGCGACTCGACGGACCAAGCATCCGTTACCGTCGCTCGGATAAACTCACCTTCACCGATAAAATCAGCAATAAAGCGAGTTGAGGGTTCATGGTACAACTGATATGCCTTATCCCACTGATGAATTTTCCCATTCTGCATTACACCAACCCTATCCGCCATTGCAAAAGCTTCTGCCTGATCATGCGTGACCAGTAGGGCACCTATTTTCTCATGTTGGAGTATTTGACGAATCTCCGGAACCAGTTTTTGACGTAATTCTACGTCAAGGCTAGAAAATGGTTCATCTAATAATAACAGTGTGGGTTTTGGTGCCAACGCTCTAGCCAACGCGATACGTTGTTGTTCGCCACCGGATAGGGAATGAGGATAACGATCTGCATAATCAGTCAAACCCACCAGTTGCAATAAATCATTGGCCCGTTGTGTTTGGTTACTAACCGATTGATTGCGGATCCCGAATACAACATTTTGCCGAACCGTCAAATGAGGAAATAATGCGAAGTCTTGAAACACCATACCAATATTACGATGTTCTGGAGGGACAACATTCGATTGACTCGATATTATCCGATTGGCCATGGTTACTGTACCGGCTGTTGGAACCTCAAATCCGGCTATACAGCGTAATAGTGTCGACTTACCGCATCCACTTGGGCCCAACAAACAACCGATCTGACCGCTGAATAACTCAAAACTCGCGCTACTGACCACAGCGCGTTTATCGAATTCAAGACAGACATCGCGAACCGATAGAAGCACTTCCTGGTTATTGTTACGCTCAGCGTTCATGGATACTATGCCGGGATCCTGCATGACCTGCCGAAATTGAACGGCTAAGTAATATAACCGGAACGATTCCCACCAACACAATCATGATTGAGGCAGGCGCCGAATCAGCGAGCCTTTCATCCGATGCCAATTCAAATGCACGTACTGCAAGAGTATTAAAATCAAATGGTCGAAGCATCAAGGTTGCCGGCAATTCTTTTAAAACATCTACAAAAACAATAAGCAATGCGGTGATCACGCTACTCTTCATGAGTGGTGCGTGAATGAATCGCACAATACCTGTCGGTGTTTGCCCAAGGGAGCGGGCTGCATAATCAATGCTTGGGCTAATTTTGTCCAGTCCGGATTTTACCGTACCCAACGACACGGCAAGAAAGCGCACTGTGTAGGAAAAAATTAACGCAACCAGTGTGCCGGATAAAAGCAAACCCGTATCAATAGAAAATAAATACTGCATGGCCGAAATAATTTGATGATCAAGCCAGACCAAAGGAATTAAAACACCTACCGCAACAATGGTACCAGGTACCGCGTAGCCGAATCCAGCTGAGCTAATTACGGTACCAATCCACTTACTGGTCTGCAAGCGATCCGCATAAGACAGTACTAAAGCCAGTATAACAGCCACTACAGCTGTAATACTGGCCAAATAAAATGAATGCCATACCAGTAAAAGAAAACCTGAATCTGCCCACTTTGCCTCGAAAAAAGACCAGTAACTTAATACAACTAAGGGAATTAAAAAACCAAAGGTGAGCGGTATCATGCAACCAATCCAAGCCCATACAGCCTGAACTCCTGTCAATTTAATCTTGCCCGCACCGCTCGAGGATGTGCCTTTAGCATAGTAACGCGCCTCCCGCCTGGAGTAGCGCTCTGAAATTATCAAAGCCACCACAAACAACAGCAAGACAGATGCCAATTGAGCTGCGGCGGCAACGTCTCCAAAGCCATAGAATGTTCTAAAGATTCCAGTCGTAAAAGTACTAATTCCAAAATATTGAACCGTACCGTAATCGGCTAATGTTTCCATCAATGCGAGACTTAAACCTGTCGCTATTGCCGGTCGAGATAACGGCACCGCTAATCTGAAAAATGACCAAGAAACGGAATGACCGAGTGTTCGGCTAACTTCTAAAATAGATACTGACTGCTCGAGAAAAGCTGCCCGTGATAATAAATACACGTAGGGATAAAGCACAAGAGTAAGCATACCTATCGCGCCTGGCAGAGAGCGCACTTCAAAGAACCAGTACTCTCCGTAGCCCAATCCGGTAATTTCTCGAACTAAGGTCTGCACCGGACCGGCATAGTCGAGTAATCCAGTGTAGGTATAGGCAACAATATAGGCAGGAAATGCTAGCGGTAATAACAAGGCCCATGCAAAAACTCGTTGCCCCGGAAAATCACAAACACTGGTAAACCACGCTGCCGGAACACCGAGAGCTAGAACACCAAACCCAACACCTAGAACCAATAAAAAGGAATTCGTTACGTAATCAGAAAGAACGGTATCCTTTAGATGAATCCATATTGTCTGATCCGCATTGAAAGCTAAGTGTACAACAGCAATAACTGGCAATAGCATTAAAACGGCAATGCCAACAGAGACAATAGAAAAGCCGTTGAAATGTGAGCGCAGGTATCCTGCTGGATTAATTAGTTCACCCGCGCGCACATTGCCTCATTAACGTTTATTTCCAACCGGCACGATCCATAATTTCAACAGCGGTCCGATTATTTTTCCCCAGAAGACTCAATTCTAACGTATCTTTTTTAAAGCCACCAAAATCTTTTAATGTTCCAGACATCGGAACACCGGCAACTACCGGGTACTCATTATTTACATCGCCATACCATTGTTGTGATTCTTCTGAAACTAAAAACTCTACCAACTTGGTCGCATTATTTTTATGCTTTGAATAAGCCGTCACACCGATACCACTCACATTCATGTGAGCACCACGCTGATTGTCCGCCTGGTTCGGCCAAAATACTTTAAGTCTAGATACTACTTCCTGATCTTCAGGTTTGTCACTTTTTACTAGACGGCCAAAATAGTAAGTATTTGCAATAGCGATATCACAAACCCCAGCCGCAGCCGCACGAATTTGATCGGTATCACCACCGGACGGTGGGCGCGCAAAATTAGCAACTAACCCTTTTGCCCATGTCTCAGCAGCTTCTTCTCCATTTGCTACTATCATGGATGCAATAAGCGATTGATTATAGATATTGCTTGATGAGCGGATGCAAATCCGACCTTTCCATTTTGGATTGACTAAATCTTCATATGTTGATAACTCATTAACTGAAACTCGATCAGCAGCGTAAAAAATAACACGCGAGCGTTGAGATAACCCAAACCACTGATTATTCGTGTCACGCAAATGGGCAGGAATTACTGCTTGTAGTAGCTCACTACTAATCGCTTGCAGCACCTTAGCCTCTTTGGCTCTTTGTAATCGCCCCGCATCAGTCGTAATAAAAATGTCCGCTGGTGTAGCGCTGCCTTCAAGCTCTAGACGCTTTAGAAGTGCGTCTGCTTTTGCAGTTACAAGTTTAGTAACAATACCTGTTTGCGCTGTAAATCGGTCAAGCAAAGGTTTAATCAATGCCTCTTTACGAGCCGAATAAACATTTACTACCTCAGTCGCAGTAGCTTGAGTGCTTACAAATAGCATCTGGGTTAGAACCAGACCGATACCAACATTTTTAATGCACCAACCCTTCATAACATCACCGTAGCTTTTTATTAAAATTAAAGACAAACCAATATTAATATTTGAATAAAATCTATATTGCAAATAATTCTTATTTACGAATAAGAATTATTATCATTTAAAAATAAGATGTCAATAAAAATAACTCGTTTTTTTCTACCAAATTAAATCATCCGGAACTTGAAAGTCAGCATAAGTTTCATCAATATCTGATGTACCTTGTTCCCCTTCTAATCCCAGCACTATCGTCGGTCGACGCTCAGCAATTTTCGCCGCAATGGCCTTCGGCACGATCTCAAATTGGCCATCAAGATTAACAATACACATAGCACCACTCACTAATTGGCCGCGTAACTCAGGATTAACCAACATTTTTCTAATTTTACCCTTGTAAGCATATTGGTAATCTTCTTCACCACCCGTGCGATCGACTTTATTATGGACCACCAATTGCTTTATCTCGGCCTGCGCTGAGCGGGCTTGAGCTTTTTCCTGCTGCAGCTTACTTAACGCCCGATCATGCTGAATCTTCTGTTTCTGCTCATCAGTCAACTGCGGTCGACTAACGTTCTTGCTTTTTTCCGGGTTGCGTCGTATTTCCTTTTTTGCAGTCTTGGTTTTCTTGCCTTTATGCTTTTCCTTTTCGAGGGACTTTAACCGATCCTTATTTACCAGACCGGCCTTTAATAGCTGCTCAGCGAGTAGATTAGCCACGATATGTTTTTTCCTAAAATAAAATTCGAATCTAAAAATTACATTTATTCCTATACCAAATGTAGTATAGAAATAATCTGTCTACGTATAAGTGCCGTATTTTAGAGCTTTTTATACTATTAATGCTATCGTGGTAATGCAGAATGCCCCATTAGATACTCGTCAACTGCTCGAGCAGCCTGGCGGCCTTCCCTAATGGCCCAAACAACTAAAGACTGACCACGGCGGCTATCGCCACATACGAATACATTTTCAACCGTCGTCTGATAATCAATTTCTGTAGCCGCAACATTACCGCGATTATCTAATTCAACACCAAGATCCTTTACCAAACCATTGTGCACAGGATGAATGAAGCCCATCGCTAATAAAACCAGGTCTGCGTTAATAACAAATTCACTATCTTCAACTTCTGACATTTTCCATCTGCCATCGTTACTCTGTGTCCATTCAGTACGCACCATATTCAATCCAGTCACGCGACCATCCTTGCCAGCAACAGATTTAGTAGCCACTGACCAATCCCGCTCACAGCCTTCGATATGAGAAGATGACGTCCTCAATTTCAATGGCCAATTAGGCCACGTAAGTTTTTTATCTTCTTTTTCAGGCGGCTGAGGCATTATTTCTAATTGTGTAACGCTCGCTGCGCCGTGACGATTGGACGTGCCCACACAATCCGAACCGGTATCTCCACCACCTACTACTAGCACATTTTTGCCTGTAGCCAAAATATCTCTTTCAGAAAAAGCTTCTCCCCCGACACGACGATTTTGCTGAGTTAGAAAATCCATTGCAAAATGAACCCCCTGTAACTCACGTCCGGGAACCTCGAGATCTCTGGGCACTTCGGATCCACCAGCAAGCACTACAACATCATAACCTTCCATTAATTGCTGGGTCGGAACATTAACACCAACGTGGCTATTGGGTCGAAAACGAACACCTTCGGCCTGCATTTGAGCAACTCGTCGATCGACTAACTGTGCACTCATCTTGAACTCAGGAATTCCATATCGTAATAAACCACCAATACGCCTGTTTTTTTCAAACACGACTACTCTGTGACCAGCGCGAGCCAGTTGTTGGGCACACGCAAGACCAGCTGGCCCTGAACCAACGACCGCCACCCGTTTTCCAGTCTTATGCTTCGGTATCTGTGGCTTAACCCAACCTTCTTCCCAGCCCTTATCAACGATTGCACATTCAATGGTTTTTATCGTAACCGGTGCATCGTCAATGTTTAACGTACAAGACTCTTCACACGGAGCGGGGCAAATTCGCCCCGTAAACTCTGGAAAATTATTCGTTGAATGCAGCACATGCAGAGCTTCCTGCCAACGGTCGTTATATACCAAATCATTCCATTCTGGAATGATGTTGTTAACCGGGCAGCCGGTATGACAATAGGGTATACCGCAATCCATACAACGCGAGGCTTGATCCCGCGTCCCAGCATCTCCAAGCGGTAAAATAAACTCCTCATAATGTTTCAAGCGTTCTTCGACAGGTTTATATTCCCTATCTTTTCGATCGACTTCCAGAAAACCCGTTGCTTTTCCCATACTGACCCCTTTACTTTCGAACCGCAAATTACCGCGGAAAAATAGTTCTATTCTCTGCGCTGCCCGCTCTACGATTAAACGTTACGCCGACGCTGCTACTTTAGATTCCTTCGAACTATCGTTGGCTTCAGACAAAATTGTTTCAAGTGCTCGACGATATTCTACCGGCATTACTTTCACGAATCGGCTACGCTCCGCTTCCCAATTGGCGAGTAGTCCCGCACCTTTTTGACTCCCAGTTAGTTCCACATGCTTACTAATCATCGCACGAAGTCTGGCATCGTCGTGCCGCCTCATATCATGCATTAAATCTACATTTTCCCCAACATCGTCTAATTTAATATCTTCCAACTCAACCATAGAGGTATTGCAACGTTGGCTAAACATGTCATCTTCATCGTAAACATATGCCACGCCGCCACTCATGCCCGCCGCAAAGTTTCGACCAGTTGCGCCCAAAACAACAACACATCCCCCGGTCATATACTCACAACCGTGGTCACCTAAACCCTCGACGACAGCCGAAGCCCCAGAGTTACGAACACAAAAGCGCTCACCAGCCACACCTGAAAAATAAACCTCACCCGAAATAGCGCCGTACAAAACAGTATTACCAACAATAATATTTTGATCAGCATTAAGGATCGACGAGCTTTGGGGATATATAATAATTCTTCCACCAGATAGACCTTTACCAGTGTAATCATTCGCTTCACCGGTTAACTCGAGAGTAATACCTTTAGCTAAAAATGCTCCAAAACTCTGGCCACCTGTGCCACTAGTTTTAAAGTGAATAGTATTTTCAGGAAGCCCGCCATGACCGTAGCGTTTCGCTACCTGTCCCGATAACATAGCACCCACAGTGCGGTTTATGTTCTTAACAGGAATATCATCAATAACAACCGACCTCTCGCCATTGAGGGCAGCTTTAGAACGGGCAATTAAAACATTATCTAATGCATTATCGAGCCCGTGATCCTGCTCCTCACGTTTAGAAATCGCTACGCCATCTTCAGCATCCGGCACTGTAAAAATGCGACTAAAATCTAAACCTTTAGCTTTCCAGTGTTTTACTGCCCCTCGCACATCCAGTCGATCTGCATGCCCAATCATTTCTTCAAATTTTCGATACCCAAGTTTAGCCATCCATTCACGTGCCTCTTCTGCAATAAACATGAAAAAGTTCACCACATCTTCCGGTCGGGCATTAAACTTCTTTCGAAGTTCGGGGTCTTGTGTAGCGACACCAACGGGACACGTATTTAGATGACACTTACGCATCATTATGCAACCCTCAGCAACTAGTGCGATAGTGCCAAAGCCAACTTCATCTGCACCAAGCAACGCTGCAACTATAACGTCTCGCCCCGTTCTCATGCCACCGTCGGCCTGCACTGCAATACGACCTCGAAGATCATTCATCACAAGAGTCTGATGAGTTTCAGCCAAGCCTATTTCCCATTCCGATCCAGCATTCATCGTTGATGTTAAAGGACTTGCCCCAGTGCCACCTTCAGAACCGGATATCAAAACATGGTCGGCGTGAGCCTTTGAAACACCTGCCGCAACAGTACCAACACCAATTTCCGATACAAGTTTCACACTCACCCGGGCTTCAGGGTTTACATTCTTTAAATCATGAATAAGCTGGGCTAAATCTTCGATAGAATAAATATCATGATGCGGCGGCGGAGAAATCAAACCCACACCCGGTGTCGAATGACGAACACCGGCGATCCAATCGTTGACCTTGTATCCAGGTAATTGACCACCTTCACCCGGTTTCACCTTGAGCCATCTTAATCTGGATATCATCTG
>CAJQKF010000163.1 GCA_905478855.1 uncultured Gammaproteobacteria bacterium | reverse complement strand
AAGTAACGGTGGTCATCCCAATTTATGCTCATTCATATAAGTATAACGACTATGCAAAAATACCGATAGCGTTTCAAAAACATTGAGGCTTTAATATACCTATAGTCAAGAACGAAACCAAATTGAGCACATCATGATTCCACGAAAAATCGTAAACACCCCTACTTTCGAAACTTTACAGGATAATTTTTCTGGTCGTATTTTTGTCTCCGGCGATAACCAGTATGACATTGAGCGACGGGTCCATAATGGCATGATAAACCGGCACCCGGCCGCAATCGTCCAGTGTATTAGTAACGCCGATGTGGTTGATGCTCTGGACTTTGCGATGAACAATGGCCTTGAAATCTCGATTCGAGGTGGTGGACATAATGTGGCAGGAAGAGCCGTTGCTGACGACGGACTAATGATTGACCTCAGCCAATGCAAAGGGATGTGGGTTGATCCCGTCAACCGGCGGATTCGAGCCCAAGCCGGATTAACATGGGCAGAGTTCAACCGTGAGACACAGATTCATGGTCTTGCTACAACAGGAGGCGCAGTCTCTAGCACCGGTATCGCAGGTCTGACGCTGGGTGGCGGCTTTGGATATCTGATGGGTAAATACGGCTATACCATCGATAACCTGTTATCAGCAGAAATGGTTAGGTTGAACGGTGACGTAGTCAACGCTTCTGAAACCGAAAATCAGGATTTGTTTTGGGCTCTTCGTGGAGGTGGTGGGAATTTCGGTGTGGTTACAGCTCTCGAATATCAATTGCACCCGGTTGGGCCGACTATTCAAGGTGGACTAATCGCATATCCCTATCAGGACGCGCGGAATATGCTTACCTTTTTTCGCCACCAATCGGTCGAACTAGAGGATGAATTTACTGTTGTTGCTGCTCTGACCCATGCCCGCGATGGATCAGGAGATAAGCTAGCCGC
Organism: uncultured Gammaproteobacteria bacterium; assembly: GCA_905478855.1. Classification (GTDB taxonomy): domain Bacteria; phylum Pseudomonadota; class Gammaproteobacteria; order Arenicellales; family CAJQKF01; genus CAJQKF01. Next base: position 15,171 of record CAJQKF010000163.1, on the reverse strand, counting down.
CATGCTGGCATGTCACTGCGGGGATAGCCAACGTGCAAACCAAGACATTGATAAGCTTAAGTCTTTTGGCACACCGGTAATCGATGCTATGGGTGAGCTAGCCTATAACGAACTCAATCAATTACTTGACCCCGGTGTTCCAAAGTTAGATCGATATTATTGGAAGTCGTGTTTTGTGGACCACTTTTGCGACGATGTAATATCCTTACTGCTCGAACGGTTTTCCAACAGTCCATCCCAAAAAAGTAAGTTCTTTATTGAACACTTTCATGGTGCTATTCTGAGGAAAAAATCTTCTGATACAGCGTTCCCACATCGAAGCGCCGGATACAGCATCCTTATGATTGCGCAATGGGAGCATGAATCTGAGAATGAGGAAAATATCCTCTGGGCGAAAGAAACGTTTGATTTGCTGCAGCCTTACACCCGTGATGGAGCGTATAGCAACTATATGGATGACGACGACTATTCCATGCGCACACAACAAGCATTCGGAGAAAATTATAGTCGTTTACAAACCGTAAAAAACCAATATGATCCAGAAAATCGACTTCACCGAAACCTAAATATTCGCCCTTGTATAAAATAGATGTTCTGCGTTTTTTAATTGTTGCACCAACAAAAAAAGAAAACTTCGTTTTGAGCCTAAAATAACAGCTAACTCGGAAAATTATGTCGCTTCAAGAGCATTAAACCTACAGACAAGTTAGTGCGCAGTAGTCGATAATCAAGGTATCGGTATCCCAAGCAGTATCGTGGCGTTATCCCAAACTCGGTACCTTAATCAACACATTGCTCACAAATGTCTAAAATCCAGATCTACTATGAAGCTGCAACAATTGAACTGTGCATGGGAGCTCGGTGATTAGTCTTCTCTTGCTCGGGTTTCTTTTAGGCATGCGCCATACGTTAGAGGCGGATCATCTAGCGGCTGTAGCATCAATAACCACACAGTCATTCTCAACAAAACAGGCTGTCAAACAAGGTGCGGTTTGGGGACTCGGGCATACCATAACCTTGTTTCTCTGCGGGTCTCTAGTATTGCTATTCGATCAAGTTGTTCCACTAACATTTGCCATGTTTCTCGAATTTGCCGTTGGACTGATGCTTTGCGGACTAGGCATCGATGTTCTTCATAGATTACACAAGAAGCGCGTGCATTTTCATGTGCACCATCATGCCGATTTAGGTCAACATTTTCATGCCCATTCACATAGCAACAAAGAACATCATATAGAGTCCGCCCATCAACACCAACACAGTGATGGATTTCCACGAAGAACACTTATGATAGGCTTTATTCATGGCATTGCAGGATCTGCGGCGCTCATCGTGCTCACTCTACAAAGTGTTGATTCATACTTAACGGGGCTACTCTATATTGCGCTGTTTGGCGTTGGTTCCATACTCGGTATGGCTGCGCTCTCGGCTGTGGTGGCTATTCCGCTGCGTCATTCCGCAAAGGGACTTACCCGGCTTCATAACGCACTTCAATTAAGCATTGGCTGCATCACAATATTTATTGGCGCTGCACTCGCAGTCGAAAACTATCCGCTGTAACACCGCGCTACCCAAGTCGCCCGTAAAAAGTCATCCTAGCTGATTCGGAAAGCGAGACTCCTGGCTTAGTATTATAAGCTAAGACTACCAGCATTCGCGTTCGAGACCCTTGTGCAGGTGTCACTCGATGCATGGAATTACGTCCGCGAAACAAAACCAGCGCCCCAGAGTCCATACTTAGATTTTTAACCGGAATGTCTCCATCTAATACCTTTCCTGCAAAATCATAATTCATTTCTCCCTGATCTGCATTTCGCACATTCTTTACATACTCGAACTGTCCACCCTGCTCAGGGGCCTGAATCATTAGCGTTATTGCAAATGACGAGTTATCAAAATGCCAACCCAGTTCCTGACCTTTTTCTGCGTAATGTAGATTCACAGAAGACAATGGGTCAGCGTATTCGAATAGCTTCGCTTCATCTAGCACTGAACATAAAAAATCGGTGAACTCACTAGAGTTGTAGAGCGTGTGTAAATCCGAATGCCCGGGAATTTGATCGGTCGTAATGCAGCCTTTGGAAGAGGTCACCGATCGATTGCGCGGGTGCTCACTCGGAAATTGATTATCGGCAGGGCTCAGATAGATATTATGTTTACTTGATGTATAGTAGGCAAGATCTTTATGCTCATCACCCTCCTGCTTTATCGATTCAATCGACGCCTTCGTTAAGAAATTCCGCAAAACCAAAACCCCCTCTCGATCAAGAGTTTCTTTACATTGCGCCCTAAAGCCTGGGTCATCCAACCGATATTCTTTTATGTCAACAATGTCACAGAGCTGATTAGTATTAGTCACAAGGAAGTCACTCATGTTGTTGATCGCACCAATCATTATTAATGTAAATCAATATTTTTGCGATGTTAAAAAACTATAGCAACTTCTATTGCCTAGCTGCTGTAAAAATAGTGGGCGCAGAACGCCCATGGAAAACCCATTTGAGTGAAAGTCTATTTTGTCTTATCAATGGCCTTCGCCGATACAATAACTATATCCAAAATAAATCTCCCTAACAATGATTATAGACGCTGACCGACAACAGCTTAATCGGAGAGTTCGTTAAACAATACGTCAAACACCCGGCGAATTCGTCTGCTGGTTCTTAACTCACGATGCGCGACCAACCAGAGCTCAATAGGAAATGGCTCCATATCAGGCAAAACTCTAACCACACTAGACTCTTTGTCGCCAATACGCTCCGGCATAATTCCAATGCCAGCACTCTGCTTAACTAACTCCCAATGAACTAAATGATTCTCGGTAAGAATTCACTGCTGTCCCGTTAAGGAAGAAAAAGTAAGGCCTGAAAACCGACTTAATTTGATATAATGGAATTGCGAAAAGTCATTATAAATCAAGCAGGAGGACAGGCCTTGAGTCACCATAATACTGTATTTTCTCAGTTACTGAAACTGATTCCGAGACATGAGTTTGAGGCGCTTGCAAAACGACACCATGCAGGCCGTTCTTTCCGAACGGCGTCCAGATGGTCCCAGTTCGTGAGCATGGCGATGGCGCAACTATCGGGGCGAAGTAGCTTGCGTGATATTGTCGATAATCTGTCCGCACAGGCGCATCGTCTTTATCACCTTGGCAGTGCAAAGCTGTCTCGATCCAACTATCCCGAATCAATGACGGCAAACCCTACGCCTTGTGCGAGGCCTTGTTTGGAAAGTTGCTGATGGCTAGATATTGGTTTATTTATCTATCAAGCATATGATCATGCATACGAGTTTTCTTCAGGATAACAAAGGCCTTAGTTGGCGAGATTAATTATGAAAACACCATTACTATTCAGTCTGTTTTATCTCGCTACATTCCTACAAGCCGGAACTTATGGGCTCACCTTTCTACTACCTAAGCTTTTTGAAAACTTGGGCGGAAACGAAAAGCATGTCGGACTTATGTTAGTAATTACCGCGGCAACAACGATAGTAAGCGTGTATTACTCAGGTCATATAACCGACCAAATTGGCAGAATGAATTCTCTAGGCGCCTCGGGGGTTATCATCTCTATCTCACTCCTTCTATTTGGTGTCGCAGAAGGTCTTGGGCTGGAAATCGTTATTGCCAGCACACTACTTGGTCTCGGCTGGGGTATCTTCTATACAATCGGACCCGTAGTTCTCTCATCAATTACTAGAGCAGAGCAACGAGTTCAAATTTTCTCTCTAAATTCGATTTTCATAATGGCAGGTTTCGGTTTATCCCCCGTATTCGCTTCCGTACTTGAAGCGAATGGGTTTACTATTTCCCACGCATTTCACTTTATGAGCGCTATTTGTATCGTAAGTAGCTGTCTTTTCCTGTTCATTAAAAACAACATCGAATCAAAAGCCAGTCCTAATACCGCAATACTTCCCTCGCGCTTAACCATATCCGCTGTTACCAGAATTTTCGTATCTCGCGCCAGAGTGCCAATAACTATGGTTTGCCTTGGTGCCAGCGTCTTTGCAGGTATGAGCAATTTCCAAACCGTTTTCGCCGATGCGCGAAACCTTGATTATGCGAACTTTTTTCTCAGCTACACCGTAACAGTAATAATATGTCGAATTATTCTTACCGGTTTTAGCGGTGGCAAATCGCCCTACTCGGTAATCGCAATACTGCAATACACTATGGCTCTTAGTATCATAGTTTTCGTCTTCAGTGGTTCTAACGCGGTCCTTTACATTTTCGTCGCAATACTTTTTGGCATAGGATACGGTGCATCTTATCCTATACTCGTAGCAATGGCTGCTAACGATGCAAACACCGAATTAGTACCACAGACGCTGCAACTTTTTGCCCTAACCTATTTCATAGGTATATTCGGATTCCCTCTTTTAGCGGGCTGGATCATCGTAGAATTAAACAGCACCATTCTTCTATTAAGCATCGCTATATTGGCTCTCATCGAAGCCACAATGGCACTCAAACGTAGTATCGAGAATAGTCAAAAGGTTAAATCGTCGTCGCGATAAGTATAATTCCACCGAGAAGAAGTAATACCAATACATAGAATTCGTACTGAATGTCACTGCTCAGTTTATACATTCTAGATCCTAGCCAGGACCCAAGCATTGTCCCGGGCAAGGCGATCATAACAGCAATTCCTAGTGCTGCATTTACAAAGCCAGAATGTGCATGAGAAAGTAATGCAATGGATAAGATAGTCAGATTAAATAATTGAAACGTGCTACGCCGTTGATCCTTTGACCAACCTCGAAACTTAGACCAGATTACTGGCAGAATTCCGGACAAGCCGGAAATCCCACCCAATATGCCGCCCCCAAAACCAACCAGACCATCGACCAAACGGCCTCCTCCAATTGATGCAGAGCGCTTGTATAGAAACAACGAAATAACCGCATAAATCACTAACAAACAGCCAATACCTAACTTAAATATTTGGCCATCAATCTTTACCAACAAATGGGTTCCGATAGGAACAGCTATTATTGCGGGAATAAGAAAAGGCAAAACTCGTTTAAAACTAAGCGCCTTGAAAAGCATCGGTAATGTTTGTAGCTGAGACACAATCGAGCAACAAATCACTAATGTGGCAGTTATGGTTGGTGACAGCGAATACAACCATATACCCATCGCCGTTATACCGGTACCGAATCCGGTTAGACCCGAAACGAATCCTCCCAATAACGCGCCAAGTAATATTATGAAAATTTGCTCATCAGCCATTTACATCACCGATCGGATTAAGCGTGTATAAACGAGCTAAAGATAATAAACGCCGATCGCCATTGACCACTACGCCGTTGAGCGTCTAGACGCCGCTGAAAATACACCCATAATGATTAACATCACACCGCCAAAACGGGTTAATAAAGACAACACCGACTGCCGTGCAATTATATCTCGCAAACGATCAGCCAGTAACGCATAGCTTAAAATTAATAGAAGAGTTGGCCCTAGAATCAACAACAGCACAACGAATGCAGCAACAAAGGTTAACCAGATATCAAATTGCATAGTAAATATTTCCCAGAATACAGTATGAATTTTTTAAACATAGCCCCTAGATTCTAAGTCTACTTCACATTAAAACCTATCGACAGAGAGGCCGATTAACATCGGGTCTATGGTATTTTCGCACACTAAATTATGGATCAAGTGCGCCGTTGCGGTGGATTGAGTTAGACCCAAATGACCATGACCAAAAGCATATAAAATATCCCTTGATTTTGAGGATCTTCCAATAACCGGTAATGTATCCGGTGTAGTTGGACGCATGCCCATCCATTGCTTACCGTTCATCAGTTGTAAAGCCGGCACTAATTCTTTGGCCTTATTTAGCATAGCGGTTGATCGTCGATAGTTTGGTTTACGTGCAAGTTTTGCTATCTCAGACGCCCCACCTACCCGCACTCCATCGGCAAGGGGCGAAATTACAAATCCATGAGCGGTAAAGAAAAAGGTTTTATCTAATGCAGAAAATGCTTCTTTCGGTAATGTTGTATTGTAGCCTCGCTCACCAATCAACGGCACCTTGTCTCCTAGGGAATTACAAAGCTCTGCAGACCATGGACCTGCAGCAACCACAGCCTTTGATCCCTTAACGGTTTTCCCTGATTCTAAGACAACTTCCACCCCTCGCTCATTTGAACGAATCGAACCGGCTTTTTCAAAGACTGTTGTTAAACCATTCTGAGACAAATGATTGAATATTTCCTGACAAAAATCGTTGGGGTTGGTTACTGCCTGATAGTTGGGCGCATAGACTCCACCATAAATACCGGGCGCAAGACCCTTTTGAAACTGATGCAGCGAATTTCCAATCAGAAACTCATGAGGCACACCTTGATCTTTCCTAATCCGCCAATCGGACATGGCGGCTTCATATTGAGGTTTGGTATCGTATAGATACAGTGCGCCTGTGGTTCGCACCATATGCTGCAAACGACTCCGACTCAGCATTTGGGGCAATACTTCTTTTCCTAAGTCCATTAATCGAGACTGTAGCGTAACACTCTTTAAATAGGTTGCTTCCCGAGCAGCCATAGTAAACCTCAGCAACCAACTAAAGGTATGAGGTAGGTCCTGCGGTACGACTGAAAAAGGACCATTTTTATCAAATAACCATCGTATACCTTGTGACACCATGGCCTTAGATGCCATCGGCATAACTTCTGAAAATGCGATTCCACCTGCATTTCCGAAACTCGCTCCAGCTGCAATACAATTCTTCTCAACGAGCACTACGTTATAGCCTTCACTTAGAAGTTTTTCAGCCGTGCATAAACCTATAATTCCACCGCCTATTACTACAATTGTTGTCATTTCTCTAACCCATCGGCTATTTAGGAATTGATTTAATGTGACTTAAATTTTCTGTTCATGGGATTATACGGATACTCTACAGGTTTATTTTCATTTCCTTTGAGTGCACAGCAACTTAAATGGAGAATAAATGAGAATCTTACTTTGCAGAAACAGCACTTTCTACTTCCCAGCACGTCCCAAACATTATCTATAACGCAATACCATCGGATAATTTTTGCTGGGACTTGAGAACCACTTTCATCTATATTTCGATTACGAATCATAGACATGTTGAAAGATTGAGAATCGGTGCTTAAACCAGTTGCACAGTCTCGCTGTATGAGAAGAGCGTTTTATAAAACACGGGGGATCACTAAAATACACGGGTACTAGCAACGCAATTATTGCTATGGACTTGGGAAATGTCTGACGGAAGACTCCTATGTAGAGCTCATATACAGTTCATGAGACTAAACACTTTGACTGTATATAAAACCCAATTTTACTAACAAAAAAAGGGCAATGAACTAAATCATTGCCCTTTATATCGCAAAGCTTATGCTGCTTTCCGACCGCTCTCACCATTTTCAATGGCGGGCTTGGATTGGTTAATCTGAATCGACTTGGGTTTCATCGCTTCAGGTATTTCTCTTACCAGCTTGACCATTAGCAGACCGTTTACCAGATCAGCGTCTGTCACCTTCACATAATCTGCTAGATTAAACTTTCGTTCAAATGATCGAGTTGCAATACCTTGATGAAGGAAACGTTTGCCTTCATTAGACTCTGTCTTCTGACCTTTAACAGTTAGCACACTGTTTTCAACCTGGATATCCAATTCATCCTGATTAAAACCGGCAATCGCCAGAGAAATTAAATAATGATCTTCGTCTACAACTTCGATATTGTAAGGTGGATAACCGGGGCTAGCCTGATCACTACGTAAAGCAGTGTCAAATAAAGAGCCTAGTCGGTCATAACCAACAGTACTACGATAAAGGGGTGTGAAATCAATTTTGTTCATGACATATCCTCATAATAAGCAATACGAACAGGTAATAAAAATAACTACAAATAGTACACATCAACCTTGTAAAGCATCGATGTGCACACTGAATATGCGTTCTGTTTAACAATTTTCAAGAGATTTTTTTTACTAGTTTGTAACCTTTTAAAAGTACGGTGTTGCGAAGTGTGTTCCCAAATCAACAATTCTTGATATAGATCAATTACCTCTACAATTGAATTGGTTAATCTGGATGTTCACTCAGGAGTAAGTTCTATGATTAATCTAATTGAGCAAATCAGATACGACCACATAAGCATGTCTAGAATTTTATTGATAATAGAGCATGAATTAACAAGACTTCGTTCTGGGGAAACCGCTAATTTCGACTTAATACTCGAGTCAATGCGTTATATGATTGACTACGGTGAGACCGTACATCACCCGAAAGAGGATGCGATTATGGATTGTGTATATGGAAGAAACCATAAAGTGGATGAATTTATCGACGCGATTCGAGAACAACACAATCGAATGGACACCAAGAGCACTCAATTCTATAAGTTAATTCAAATGGCCTCTATGGATCAGTTTATAAAAAGACAAGAAATCATAGACAGTGGCGAAAATTATCTTTTGCTTCAACGCAACCATATGCGACTCGAAGAGGAAAAGCTACTAGGAGAGTTTAGCCTGCTGTTAACACCTGAAGATAACACACAGGTTAGTCAGAAGTTTATCGACCAGAAAGATCCACAAATAAAAGACGACTTTAAAAAAGTATTTAGCGGATTATATAAATCACTACTTGGTCTATAACTCATACAACCCAACAGAAAAAATTCTGAATTAAAGTGGTTAACAAAATTTTGAGCGACTAGGTAAGCTAATGATGCGATACTGCGGACATTGCCAAGCCGGTAAAAATCATTACCCCGAATAATGCCACAGCAGTACCTGCAAATTGACGAATACGGGGTTTGCTCTTAAAGTTAACATGCCGACTTGTAACACCAATAAAGGCTAGAATAGGTATTGTACCCATTCCGAACGCGACCATAGATAAGGCACCCGTTAGCATATCGCCGGAGCCCATTACCAGAACTAACGCAGAATAAACCAAACCGCAAGGTAGCCAACCCCATAGAGCCCCTGCAGCAAATGCCCGCAGATAAGTTGTTGCCGGCAATAAGCGCCCCGCTAGGGGAGCCAAGTATTTCCAAAACCTTCCGCCAAGTTTTTCAATCCAAGACAAACCAGTCCACCAACCGGCCAAACCAATACCAAGCAGAATTAAAAACGAACCAATAAAAATCTGCATAATTTCTTGGGACAAATGATGCCCTACCAAGTGCACCAAACCGGTTCCCATTAATGCGGCAATGACACCCGCTATCGCATAACTCGTAAGTCTACCAGCCGCAAGCGCAAGTGATAACGCGATTGAAGAGGATCGTGTTGATCCCTGCTGAAGATAGCCAGCAATACCACCACACATTGCGGCGCAATGTACAGATCCAAAAAACCCCAACATAAACGCTGTAATTGGTATATATGTCGTCAACATTACCTATAACCTAAAACAATCGAACTGAATTCAGGTAACGATAGTTGACCTTCAATCAGCCATTCACTGGTTTCGATTTGTGCTAACCACAAACCATTATTCGGAACAACAATATCACCTCGATAATAACCATCCGCGTAGCGAATCAGTATAGTTGTAAGATCCAGTCCCGCCCGAGTACGATGCCGTAAATTAAACTGCAGCTGATCGGGCGCTTCCAAGTCGACACGATGCAAAAGAGACACGACAACTTTATCCTTCAACGATAAATCAATATTTGCAGATATTTGCTTCGTCGCCGACACCTGTGCTCGCTCAAGAACACGATTAATTTCCTTTCCACGCTTGTAGTAATCGTCGACAACTAATCCATCGTAACTTTTTATCGACATAGTTAACATACCAATGCCAACCACAACCGAAGTAAATGGAATTGCGATGATCATCCACACCATCGGCTCACGATACCATGGTCGGTTAACAGGTCGATGTATTGATGATGATGTGACTTCGATCGAAATTTTTGACATTATCTAGGTTTTAAATATCTGGCCTTCGCCGTAGCATTGAGGTCTGGGTTATTTTTCGAAATAATCTGAATATCGATATCTGCCGATGGAGACTTCATATCAACTGGATCGACTAATACAGCAATGATAGCTTCTTCAACGTGTCCTGATGTAACAAACACCTCTTTTTCTTCGCGGAGACTAATTCCCGGTAAACCGGTTACCGCAACACGAAAAGTATGATCAAGATTATCCTTATTGAGCACCTTTAACGTGTAGATATTTTCAGCAAGGCCCTCGTTAGTTACACGGTACAGTACGTTTCGATGACGAATGACATCGAGACCAACTGCATCACGTGTTACCAATCCATAGATAAGAGCCGCACAAATTGCCACTAGAACTAACGCATATAAAATAACTTTGGGTCGCAACAGCTTTGTTTCACCGCTTACGAATGCATTTTCAGTCGTATAACGAATTAAACCTTTGGGATACGACATTTTGTCCATTACATCGTCACAGGCGTCTATACAAGCGGCGCAACCAATACATTGATATTGCAATCCATCCCTTATATCAATGCCTGTAGGGCAAACTTGAACGCATAGCTTGCAATTAATACAACTACCCAAACCTGCTGTTTTTATATCTTCACTGCGCTTACGATGACCTCGTGGCTCACCACGCGCTGAATCGTAGGAGATAACGAGTGTATTTTTATCAAACATCGCACTCTGGAACCGCGCATATGGGCACATGTATAAACACACTTGCTCACGCATCCAACCGGCGTTTCCATAGGTAGCAAATGCGTAGAACAGCACCCAGAAGGTCTCCCACGGCCCTGTTTGCAACGCGGCAATTTTATATCCAAGCTGAATTATTGGTGTAAAGTACCCAACAAAAGTGTACCCCGTCCACAGGGACAAAATAATCCAAATGCCGTGTTTTACCGTCTTTAAGAAGACTTTATGTTTCTTGTTAAGGGACTTATCCAACTTAATACGCTGGTTGCGGTCACCCTCGACCTTGCGCTCTATCCACATAAACACTTCGGTCCAAACCGTTTGCGGACAGGCAAATCCGCACCATAAGCGCCCAGCAATAGCGGTAAAAAAGAATAATGATAATGCAGCGACAATAAGCAAAGCCGCAAGATAGATGAAATCCTGGGGCCATAACGTTATGCCAAATAGATAGAATTTTCGCGCCGGTAGATCAAACAATACGGCTTGACGCCCATCCCATGGAATCCATGGAAGTCCGTAATAGATCCCCATAAGAACAACTACAGCAGTAACCCGTAGTGTTGCAAATATGCCAGTAACATGGCGCGGGTGTATTGTTTCTCGCTTTGCGTAAAGCGATTGCTTAAGGGAATTATCCGTATTATCCATAAGGCTTTAAGGTTTACGCTCTCCATCATTTTTAGGGGTTTTCAAAATCGCAATACCGAACAGTGTTGAAAGCGCCCCTAACGCCCACAGAACAAGAAAAGTAATACTGTATCCTGCAAGACGCGGGCTAACCTCAACACCTAGGGAGTCGGATAGCAGCAAAGGATCAATAAAGGCAAACAAAAATGCGGAAAATATACCAGCACAGACAAATGACGGCCAAAGCATGGCAATCAACCGTCGTTTAAGTGGCATAGTCATATTGACCCTAGATACATACCGCTAGTAATTTCAATTTACGGTTTTCTGTAAACTACTAAGATACGCGGTTAACAAATGAATCTGACTCACAGTTAACTGGTTACCAAATGCCGGCATATTTCCTGCCCTGCCCTTATCAACAGATTCTGCTATTGCTCTTAATGAACCGCCATAAAGCCATATATTATCAGCCAAATTAGGTGCACCCATGGCCATATTGCCTTTACCTTCGGGCCCGTGGCAGGCCACACACATAGCCATATATCGCTGCTTACCCGCTGGCAAATAATGTTTGTTTACCGACTCGCGAGTTAACGAATAAACGTACTCGGAGACCTCCGACACGCCCTTCTGTCCAAGACCTGCACCCCAAGCTGGCATAGCCGCTCGGCGCCCATTTAGGATTGTCGCCTTAACTGTTTCTTCGTCACCACCATAAAGCCAATCATGATCAGTCAGATTTGGAAAACCGGTATATCCGGCAGCGTCCGCACCGTGACATATAGCGCAGTTATTTGCAAACAGACGCTTCGCCGTGCTCATCGCACTGACATTGTTTTTTAAGTCATCAACAGGTGTGGCTAAATACTCCGCATACAGAGGGGCAACAAGTGTTTCAGTCTCCTTAACTTCTTGCTCGTAACGATCTACAGAAGACCAATTTAATATACCCGCGAAGCTTCCTAAACCCGGATAAAGAACCAGATACACAGCCCCGAATACTATCGTGATATAAAACATCATCAGCCACCATCTAGGAAGAGGATTATTGAGCTCCTCTAAATCCTCATCCCAAACATGTCCCATGGTTTCAACTTCGCCATCTTTTTGCTCTTTTACCGTATTGGTTCGCATAAGCAAAATAACGCAATACAGCAAACCCAACACCGATGGGATAATAATGAACCAGCTCCAGAACTCACTCGTAAAATCAGACATGATGATTGCCCTTAATGGATTCGTTTGGATGCGTGTCATCACCATCGTCAAGCGGCAATCTGGCGGCTTCTTCGAAATCCTTTGTACGTGCCCCACTCCATGCCCATAGAATTATGCAGACAAACATAATCACTAACGCGATGGTCCAAAAAAGATGAAAACTAGACATAAGGAACCCTCATCTGCGCTTCGTAATTAAAATACCAAGACCCTGCAAGTATGCAATCATTGCATCCATTTCGGTCTTACCTTCCAATACAGCGGGTGCCGCTTCAATTTCCTCATCAGTGTACGGATGGCCTAACATAGCCAACGCCCGCATCTTGGTTTGAATGCTGGATGCATCCACAGGGGTTGTTTCAAGCCACGGATAGCCAGGCATAATAGACTCAGGAACAACATCCCGTGGGTTTATCAAATGAATGCGGTGCCAGTCGTCACTATAACGACCACCGACCCGGGCCAAATCGGGGCCCGTTCGTTTTGAGCCCCACAGAAACGGTCGATCATAAATGAACTCACCGGCCACCGAGTAATGTCCGTAACGTTCCGTTTCTGTGCGAAATGGGCGAATCATCTGGGAGTGGCAGGAAACACACGATTCGCGCATATATAGATCTCGTCCACTTAGCTCAAGCGCCGCATACGGCTTTAAACCAGCGACCGGCTCGGTGGTAGAACTCTGGAAAAATAATGGTACGATCTGCACAATACCACCGACACTCACCACCAGGATAACTAATATAATCAGCAGTCCTATATTTTGTTCAACTTTCTCTTGTAGCGACATTTTCTTATCCGGCCTGATTAATGGGCAGGCGCCAATACTGGAGCCACCGCAGGTTCTTTGTTGATAATTGTTCGAGCAATGTTGTACGCCATAACCAACATGCCAGCGAGATATATCAATCCACCCAGTAAACGAATGAAGTAATAAGGATGCATAGCATCTACGGTTTCAATGAAGCTATATATTAAGGTTCCATCTTCATTCACAGCCCGCCACATCAAGCCCTGCATAATCCCCGAGATCCACATTGAGGTGATATACAAAACAATACCCAGTGTCGCCATCCAAAAATGCGTTTCGATTAATTTCACACTGTAAATTTCGCTGTTGTACAGGCGCGGAATTAAATAATAGAGCGCCCCTATCGTGACCATACCAACCCAGCCAAGAGCTCCGGAATGAACATGCCCAATAGTCCAATCGGTATAGTGGGACAATGCATTCACGGTTTTTATTGCCATCATAGGCCCTTCAAACGTGGACATGCCGTAGAACGAAACCGAAACGACTAAAAACTTCAAAATAGGATCAGTACGTAACTTATGCCAGGCGCCTGAAAGCGTCATGATGCCGTTAATCATTCCACCCCAGGACGGAGCCAGCAATACCAGCGAGAAAACCATACCGAGGGACTGTGCCCAATCCGGCAATGCGGTGTAGTGCAGATGATGGGGTCCTGCCCAGATGTAAGTAAAGATAAGTGCCCAAAAATGTACTACAGACAATCGATATGAATACACCGGTCGATTTGCCTGTTTAGGAATAAAGTAGTACATAATTCCAAGAAAACCCGCCGTTAGGAAGAAACCCACCGCATTGTGCCCATACCACCATTGCACCATCGCATCCTGTACTCCGGCATATACCGAATAGGACTTAAATAAGCCAACGGGTATCGCAAGATTATTAAAGATATGCAGTATGGCAACGGTAAGAATAAATGCACCGAAAAACCAGTTGGCCACATAAATATGCTTCATTCTACGCCGCATTATCGTTCCAAAAAATACGACAGCGTAGGCCACCCAAACCACAGTAATTAAAATATCAATCGGCCATTCCAGCTCTGCATATTCCTTTGTAGATGTTAGTCCCATCGGTAATGTTATTGCCGCTAATACGATTACCAGATTCCAACCCCAGAATGTGAAACTTGCCAGACGATCAAAAGCCAGGCGCACATGACAGGTACGCTGCACCACGTAGTAGGATGTAGCAAATAATGCGCTTCCGCCAAATGCAAACACCACCGCATTAGTATGCAGAGGCCTTAGGCGACCAAAGGTTAGCCATGCAATATCGAAGTTTAATACTGGCCAAACCAACTGAGAGGCAATGAACACCCCAACAAGCATGCCGACTATGCCCCATACTATGGTCATTATCGCAAACTGGCGGACCACCTTATAGTTGTACATTTCTGATGTATTCACATTCATCCTATTATGTTGCTTATAGATTGTGGACTCATAGCGCGCCGTTACCCGGCCAGTAACACACTACGTGCGATAAACCGGGCCGAAACCAAACCCCCAAAGACTTATCGTTACAACGATAAGCCCAACTAACGACACCAGCCCAAAGGCAAGAATTGCACTTGCAAAAAGAAAACCCTTTTCTTTATTTACACCCATTATCGCCGGCACACCGGAATACAACAGTGCCACGCTGTAACCAAGTGCGGGCAAACCGATCAAATAAATTAACCACGGGATGGGGTAAAGCAAAGTAATACCGACCAAATAAAGAGGTACTGCGCTAAACACCGCTAACGAAAAACAACGGTTCAGAGAGGTCTCGGCGTCGTACGTAGCCGCCATCCAGTGAATGGTTTTGGCCAATACAAAAACCACCACCAGCATCGCCAGAAATGTCATCG
>CAJQKF010000162.1 GCA_905478855.1 uncultured Gammaproteobacteria bacterium | reverse complement strand
TAGTATGAATCATGAGAGTTACCTTTAACGTTTTGTGTGATGTAAGCAATTACATCAAAACGGGTAACTCTCTTCTTTGCAACCTCTAATCATTGCAATGTGTCAGATTAGATCGAAACTTCTACATTTTATGCATCCAACAGTCCACCCCTAAGCTGGTGAAATACCATTACAACAAATGTTAATAAGGTCTTTAGAAACAGTCGACTAAGTTCAGATCTGTCCCAGTTTTGCCCTCTACGGTCACTCGTAGTTAACTACTTATCAATCGGCCCGTGTCGAATTGCATCACCATTACCTGGCAAAGTGGCATACCGCGGCAGATGATCTGCAGTATCAAACCACTGAATCCTATCAATATCAAAAACATGTTTGTCCGGTGGAAAAAGTTCTGGCCTATCCAGGGTGCTGATATGAAATCCTATAATCATCTTTCCATTCCATGGAGATTCGTAGCTTATTGATGTGCCGCAAATTGAACAGAACGTGCGAAACGCACCCGGCGAAGACTCGTATTTTTGCCTTTTCCCCTTGGTAAACTGAACTTTGTCCTCCGGAAAAGTTGGATATATCGTGATTGGTGCTCCAGTTGATCCACGACAATCCTTGCAGTGGCAACAACCCACAAAGTCCGGCTCCCCAATTACTTGGTATCTAATGGCGCCACAATGGCAACCTCCAGATGCAATATCGCTAGTGTTGTTCATAAATTCGCATACCTACTAAAGTGCGTCACTAGTGCTTTATTCGAAACTGCCCTAAATGTCGGCAATGAGTACAGACTGTGTGAAAACCCAACGCACCAGCCATGCTCAAAACTACATATTAGATTCAATGGTCTACTATTTCCACATAAAGCGACTATTTTTTGAAGTGCGCCATACCCATCCACAATTTGATCGTGCCAAATGGGTGATCTACTGTTTGCTTTCGTAATTACATCATCGTGGGGTTTTCTTCCATCCTTCGTTCATGGGTTTCAATCACTTTGCCATGTTCCCATCGAGATACACGCCTTTCTTTGCCAATGGTGCATTTTAACTTTAATGCACAAGAACCACAGTTTTTACTCCAGTAACGATAGATCACCATATTCCCTGGGTTCGTTTTTGTTTGCCTCGGTAATCGCTCTCCTGCCGGGCATTTATATTCGTCATCCGCCTCTATATAAAGAAAATCCCGTCGATCATATAAACCCATTTTTCGGTTACTTGAGGTCACCGTCTTCGGAACATAAGGGATGATCCCAGCATCCACTGTCGATTTGATTTCCTCCATCGCAAAGTAACCTCGGTCAGCGATCACTTCCAGATCTTCTATTCCTGTTGCTTCCCGAGCCTTCTTTGACATAGTCGTTAACAGTCGACGATCTCCCATTGCCATAGAGAAATCATGGGCAACAATTAAGTTATGTTGCGTATCCACTGCGGTTTGTACGTTATAGCCCACATTACCTGAGCTTCTCGCATTGGTGGACATCGCTCTTGCATCAGGATCAGTCAACGATATTTGCTTATCAGGTGTTTGCTCCAGTGCTTCCTCAATCGCTTTGACTTCACTCATTTGATGCTTCAATGCATCTAGCTGTTTATGAATCAATCGCTATCTGACCAGCCGTTGTACTTGGCGTTAATGGCTCAAAAAAGTGGCCAAGCTTGTGATATCGGTATTGAATCTTATTTTCAGTATACCGATGAAGAAGGTTCGGCTTTTTGGACTGTAAGCTGTAATGACGGTAATTCGTATCCTACTGCCTGATTGATATGTCAACGAATGGGTCTTATTAGCCCTAAGCGGTGATAGTTTTAATGAATGAGCGAATTAAACTAATGCTTAAATGCGTTAAAAAGGTACGAAAGTTGCGGCATAGCCAGTTCATCTTCTTGTTTATACTTCTGTACGCCATGCAATATTTCTGTCACCACTAAGGAAAATTTTTCCTCCGGTAGGGATCGAAGAACTGGCTCATTAGGAGTAGCCAGCAATTCTTCCTCCATAGCGTTAATTGATGCTGACATATTTCTTGTTACTGAGAGTTGGATAGGCGATGATACCGTGAATCCAGCATCACTAATTAATTCCTGTATTTCTTCAGCATTATTCCAAATAAATGGGTTCACTGCGACCTTAGCAGCATCTAAACTTACATGACGTTCAAGAACATCGGCGACAGTCTGGAAGAACGGAGGTATCGCGGCCCAGCAAGTTAAGATCAATCTACCCCCTGTTTTTATCACTCGACTGCTCTCTTTGAGCGCCGCTTTCTTGTCAGGAAAAAACTGTAAACCTTGCTGACAGAAAATCAAATCAAATTGACTATCTTGTATAGACATCTGTTCGGCAGGTGCAACTATCCATTCAAACTTATGCTGATTACTTGGAGTATTCTCTTGAGCAACTTTAATCATGGCCGGATTAATATCTGTTCCAACAATTCGGCTTGGTTCAGAAAGACGAGCCGAAACTGCTTTTGCCATCACACCGGTTCCACATGCCATATCCAGAACGGTCGCCCTCGTAGGAAGAGAAATTGCGTCGAGTGTTCTTTCTGCCATTGGCGAAAAAATCGCTGGAACCTTCTGTGATTCATAACTTTCTGCCGCACTTGTCGACAGGTGAAAACGATTCTTATTAACCATTTTTCCGTTCTAGATTGACACTAAGCGAAATCGCTGACTGCCCGCTCAGAGTATACAAGACCCAGTCACTGGAGACTAATCTGTCGCAACTTAGCCCTTTAGAGCCAGTAATGAAAAAGCAAATACTATACTAAATGCACTTCAAAGCAGGCATTACCTAAGCGAAAACAGAGTCAATATTTCGCGACTCGAAGCTGGAATTAAACGCCATCATAATTGGGATGCGCCTGTTGGTATCGGTGAAATAGTTTCAGTTGATGCGTTGATCTTTATAGGCTCGATAAACGCCCGCCTGAATATGTATCAAAAGATCTCGATCCATCGGCCCGGCTTCGAGAATATGCACTCGATTTGATGGATTCTCACTGAGTCGATTAGCAAGAACGCAACCAGCAGATCCAGCCCCAATCACCATGTAGTCGTAGGTCTGGGACTGTTTCATATGATTAACCGCTCAAAAATAAAGGTATAAGCGGTGTAAACTAATTTTATTCATCCCAAATCACTTATCCAGCTGAGGTGCGACTTGCTCATGAAGCATTTTATGAAATGCTTCTCCAGGGTGTTCGCTATAGCGGCTTTCTTCCTCATCAATGAGAAACTTACTACCCGTAAACCCATGCGATTTGTGCCCTAAATGAACTGCTGTGGTCAAGTCATTGTCTTCATCACTCAGCGGGCCATTCATCCAGTCGATTGCGGCGCGGCTTGTATCTGACCCTTTGGCTTCTACAGCTCCCGAATAGGCATAGTCCAGGCCAGTTTTTTCTGGGCCAAATGGAGGCGTTCGGTAGGTCATGAAAGTTTTCGACGCTGGCATAGCAACAATTTGCAAATCGGGATAAACCCAGATAATGGTGAAGCCGTCGACATCGTGGCGAGCATTACTGGAGTCAAAGTCGTAGCCTGCATTATTGGAGACCGGTGCTGGCAAGCCCCATTCGACGAGCCACTTACCGTGAGTTTCGCGCTCAAAGCTTGCAAACTGCATGCTATTGGTCAATTGCCGATGAGCCGGTCCAGAAAACTGAAAGTGGTAGGTATCGATCGCATTATCGACCTGGGTTTTCCAGTTAATAGGCAATGTATTGTGATTGCCCTCGAAAAATATGGCTGTTTCAACATCGGGGATGTACTGTCTAATGGCTGCGTCTAGCCCCGACATTTCTCTGGCGATTGGACTCGCTTCAGGGTTCAGATTAACCCAGACAAACGAGCCATACTCCGATACTGTAACTTCGGGTAAACAAATATCCTGAACAGGGAAGTTAGGTACTTTCTGCAGATTTGGCACATGCCTTAATGAACCGTTGAGTTCGTAGCCCCATGAGTGATAGGGGCAGCGGATAACGCCTGACAGGTTTCCCCGACGTTCATTGACTAAGATGTGTCCACGATGCTGACAGACATTATAAAAAGCACGCAATACGTTGTCCCTGCCGCGAACGACAAGAATACTCTCGTCACAAAAATCCAGTCGTACAAAATCACCAATATTGTTTAGCTCAGACTGGTGTCCAGCACAAAGCCAGTTATTACGATAAACGGCGATAGCTTCGGCCTCGTAAACCGAAACATCATGATACCAATGCGGAGGCAGTGCGAAGGGTTTCCGGTATGGCGGCGCTGCTTGTTGTGGCTCTAACAGACGATTACTTTCGGACATTTTAAGCTCCTGGTGACAGTATCAATGGTTTACTTTAAGATACCTTATGGTTTTCCATATTATCTTTCAAACGTCTATTTTGCGTCCAATTGCATACGCTATTGCTATGCTAAAACGAAATCATGCGTGATCAGTTACCGCTGGCAACTCTACCTGCATTTGAAGCTGCGGCTCGCCTCAAGAGTTTTACTCTGGCGGCGAAGGAGCTAAACCTTAGTCAGGCAGCGATCAGCCGACAAATAAAACAGCTTGAACAGCGACTCGGGGTTGATTTGTTTGAGCGCTATCACCGAGCGGTATTACTAACCGCCAACGGCGAGCAATTCTATCGAACCGCCGGATTAACGCTGCGCTTGTTAGGAGAGGCGGCGCGCAATTTGAGACACGAGAGTAGCAAATCATCAATCAGCATCGGAACCGACCTGGCATTTGCACATTTCTGGTTAATCCCCCGACTAGAGTTGTTGAAGCAATCGAGTCACCGCACGACGTTATCTGTTACTGCCTCTGACAACGAGGTCGACTGTCTCGACCAGAGTGTAGATATTCCTATTGTCTACGGCACGGGGAACTGGCCAGGTTTTGAATCTCGCTATTTATTAGACGAGGTGGTTTTCCCCGTTTGTAGTCCGAGTTACCTAAAAACACTAGGCAAAGTTAGCGAGCCCAAAGACTTGCTTAAAGGACAGCTACTACATGTAAAAGGGGGGCCGAGTACCTGGATATCATGGCAAGAATGGTTTGGTTCACAACAACTCCAAATACCATCAAGCCAACCGGAGATAGAACTCAATAGTTTGCCCTGGACGATCCAGGCAGCTTGCACAGGTCAGGGTATAGCATTGGGCTGGAAACATCTCCTGGATGATTTAATCGAGAACGGCACGTTAGTACGACCAATACCGCACAGCATCAGTACTGATAGGGCTTACTATCTGTTGTTTCGACAGGACAATATCGTTAGCGAATCATTCGAACAGGTTTATCGAGGGGTCATTGACTTGATCAAGAGAGTGTAAACCTAACTGTGTATCTGCATTGGGATTTAGGTTCAGAGGTAATCGTTGAGTCGGCCCTCGAACTCGATCATAAAGCGATTCAGAGCGGATTTCCAATGATGTATTGGCATGGTCCAT
>CAJQKF010000161.1 GCA_905478855.1 uncultured Gammaproteobacteria bacterium | reverse complement strand
CTGAATAGGCCAAATAGCTGCCTCTCACACTAGAATTTCAAGCGTCTGCTTTACTATTGTTTGTCAGATATGATCTGATTCTAATCCAAATATTGAAAGATCAAATGCTTTTATTTATTTTCCATCCGTAAGCGCCGAGTGAACACCCTACTTGCAATTTTGAGGTAGTAGGTTATCGACATCATCATAGCCGGTGATGTTAGGCAGTTTGCTGAAGACCGTCTTCAGATAGGCATACGGTTCCAGACCATTAGCCTTGGCGGTTTCGATCAAGCTGTATAAGTTAGCACTGGCCTTAGCCCCTTGTATACTGGTGGAGAACATCCAGGCTTTGCGTCCAATAGCAAACGGTCGAATGGCATTCTCCACCGGGTTATTGTCGATCGGGTATTGGCCATCATCCAGATAACGAACCAGCCGTGGCCATTGATGGTCAAGATAATATAAGGCCTTGCCCAGCGCCGTTTTCGGTGCCACAGTAGGCCGTGTTTCGTCCAACCACTTTTTTAGTTTGGCAAGGATGGGTTGTGCATGTTCGAGTCGGTAGTTATGTCGATAAGCTACAAACACCTCTTCGTCGTATCCCGCTCGTTGGTCTTCGAGGTGACGTTCTACAGCATACAACTTACCGATCAGCTTGATGGCGTACTCGGCCTTGGTATTTTTCTTACCCTTACCTTGTGCCTTAACCGTCTCAACAAACTTACGGCGGGCATGCACCCAACAACCGAGCCGGGTTATACCCGATTGCTGGCATAGGGCACTATAGCCTTCATATCCATCGACCATAAGGGCACCCTGATAACCGGCTAATAAGCGAGTCGGTACCGAACCACTGCGGGATGGATCGTAATCAAACAAGATCACTCGTTGATTCGGGGGTCCGGCACAGCGAACCCACATGTACGAGTGTGATTCGGCCGATTTGCCCGGTTCTTTCAATACCTGCACCGGTGTTTCATCCATATGGATAACCGGTGACGATAACAGCTGTTCTTCGATACGGTTGATCAACGGTTGTACTAGTTGACCCATGCGGATCATCCAGTTCGCTAGTACGGTTCGGTCCAGATCAATGTCGAATCGATTCAAGATACCGCTCAAGCGATACAAGGGTAAACCATCCGCGTATTTGGACGTGGCGATATAAGCAAGCAATCCGGCACTCGCCCAGCTCTTCTCGATCGGTTGTTTAGGCTTTGGGGCGGTTCTAAGATGACCTTCACAGCAGGGACAGGCGTATTGCTTGCGGATATGTCGGATCACCTGGATCTGCATCGGGATGATATCCAGCTGTTCGCTGACCTTCTCACCGATCTCTTTCAGATCAACATCGTGTTCTGTACAGCGCCGTTCATCATTCTTAAGTTCATGAACCACTTCGATACGCGGTAGTTCTGCGGGTAGGGGTTTTCGACCCCCACGACGACGCTGATGGCTGGGCACCTCGATGCTGTTAACTTCACCGTTAACGTCATCATCGGTTGAAGACTCAGCGTCCACGGATTCGGCTTCGTTGAACAGTTCCCGCTGCAAACTGCGTAGGGATTCTGTGGCTGCGGCGAAACGGGCATTACGAGCGAGGATCAACGCTTCTTTCAATTGCTCGATAAAGGCATTGCGTTGCTCCAGCGTTGTTTCTTTGTCGACTAACTGCTGACGAATCTCGGCCAATTCATCTTGGATTTGACGGTTCTCTTGCTCGAGTTCGAGGCGGCTTTTCATGGCCGCCATTATACCCGATTTGACGACGAATAACTTAGCTTACTGACTGATAATACAGGGTTTTATGAGGTTCCTGCGGCAGTATATCCAATCCGCTTAATAACCATCCCAATTCCTTTTCATCGATGCTAATGACGTCACTGTCATGACGGATCGGCCACTTAAACTTCGATCGCTCCAAACGCTTGTACCACATCACAAAACCCGTCTTATCCCAATGCAGGATCTTTAGCTTGTCTCGGCCACGGTTACAAAAAACATACAAACTCTCATCATACGGGCTCCGTTCCATCTCTTGTTCAACCAGACTACTCAGACCATTGATGGCTTTACGAAAGTCGACCGGAGTGCGGTGCAAATATACTGACGGTAAATCGGTGAACCATTTCATCTGAGCAAACGATCCAATAACGCTGCTACCGTATCCGATTGACCGCAACTGTTTACCGGTAATGCAACTTCAATGACCCGTAGTTTTATCTCGCTAGGAACCGGTCTTGCCGGTTCCCGAACAACAGGGACCGCCTGGACAAACCCACTGGTTGACTTCTTCAACGCTTGCTTACGTAAACTGAAATACTTCGCATTAATATCTCTCTGCCGGCAAAACTCCGATGCGATTAATCCGCTATCTTGCTGCTCCAACACCAACGCTTGCCATTCTGCCTTGCTTCGTCTCATCGATGATACCTCTAAAAAATAATAACGGTATCTCACTTGGACTTGCAATTACAGAAGGGCGTTTACTTGGCGCTTACTTCCATCCTATAAGAGAGGCGGTCCCCAATTATTGGACAGTGAAAGGATGACTTGAGCGTTTTCCTCTATTATTCTAGTGAGGAAATGACAGATGAGAAGGAAAAGAAGATTGCATAAACCGGAATTCAAGGCCAAGGTTGCGCTGAGCGCGGTCAAAGGCGAGATGACGATGGCGGAGATGGTAAAATCCATTGTAAAATAAAAACACTATTATGGAAATATCGAAGCTGGGGTTGTTCATCTAATTTCAATAAAAAAAGGATGCCGAATAATATGAAAAAAGCTGCTAGGAAAGCAGGAAAACCTGCTTCTTTGTACCAAATAACAGAAATAAGTGCAAAGAGAAAAAATAGTGCAGTTAATTTAATACCAAAGGCAAAGCCTGCTAAGAATCCCATAAGAACCAATAATCGATGTTCTTTTAAAATGGTAGGAATTCGACTAGAAAAGAAAGACTTCGCATTCGTTAGCCAAGACGGTATCTGAACTATTTTGGGAGTTTTTGATTTTTTTGATTTTGCTCTTTTTTTATTTACTAAGGGATTTTTTTTCTTTCCTTCTTTTGGAGGAATTATCCAATTATAAAAAAGCAATAGAATACAGAGCATTACAAAAAGTAGCCCCATATCAATTTTCACGTCTTTGTACCAAAGAAAATTGGTCATAGGCAAAGAACCAAATAGTAATAGACAGAGTGCGGATTGATTTACAGTTAGCCATTTTCGACTCAATTGGAACAATGCTCCTAAGGAAAGAAATCCTCCAAGAAAGGACAAACCCAAAGTCACATCAATCCTTCGAAAAACGACTGTGCCATAAGACATGAATAGCGACCAATTATAAGGTTGATGTCCAGCAACCAAAGCATTGTAATCACCTATTAATTTGGGTAAATTGACATATATCCGTATAGAATCCGATCCTGTAGGGAATGGGCGGAGAAGATGAACAAAATCAACAATAAGGAATAATCCTAAAAATAGAAAACTAAAAATTCCTAAAACATTAAGATCCTTGGTTAATTCTAAAGGTTTGAAAAACGTTGATTGAACGATACGAATTGAACTCCTCAAATTGATTACAATAATTAACAATAATAATGGTGTAACAATCCAAGTTGTTAAGCAACCGAATATTCCAAGGAAAAAAAGAAGGAAGGTCATCACTGAGATTCCCACTACAGTCTGAATCAGAGGCAAATCAGATTTTGCTATTTTTAAAGGAAAGATAAAAATTAGCATTTCCCCTAAAACTCTTGCAACTAAATAAATAGAAAATATAGCAAGTGATACTCCTACCAAGTGCATTAAATGCATGAATAAACCAGGAACACTAGGTGTAATAGCTGGATATTTATTATAAAAAAACAATACGGAAATTACATCTAATATTAATAATCCAATAAAAATAGTCGAACCATTGACAAATTTAATTGACTGCTTTTTAAACTTAGACATTCCCCAACTAACAAGTCCACCAACTAACAAAAAAAATACTAATAAATTGGAATATTGAAAATATTTAAACGCGTTTTCATAATCTGGATTGTTCTGCCAATACTCCGTTAGTATGACAACAAACCAAAAAGCAGCAAAAATGTAAAGAAAACCTTTTTTTATTGTTTCTATCATTTAGAATAGTAGGTTAGGGACGTGGAATAAATAAGTTTCCGAATTTGATAAAATATTTTTGTGCTAGGCTAGGCGGTAAAAACCGCGTTGCGCCTTAGCGTAATAAGGGTTTTACTAACGACGCATAGTGCAAAAAGATAAAGTCAAAACGGACAGTTATTCATTCCTCGTCCCTTAGTATAGAAAATAGCTACCATCACGCATTCTTTACGTAAGGACATTCTCTGTAAAAAATATAAAGCACCTATGTATTCAAACTATTAGGAGTATTTAATAAAGAGGATGCAATATCATTTGTGACAGGGAATAATATTTATAATATTTGTGCTATTTTTTTAGAATTTGTAAACATTGAATTATTATCAAAAATTTGATTTAAATGTAGAAAAATATTTTAGAAAAATATTATATTTAAT
>CAJQKF010000160.1 GCA_905478855.1 uncultured Gammaproteobacteria bacterium | reverse complement strand
GGTTGTTGATGCTGCCATCGTCGTATTGGAAAACATTTATCGTCTTAAGGAGCAAGGTTATAGCACGGCCCGAGCAGCGTACGAAGGAACCCGTCAGGTCTGGGGCGCAGTCCTTGTATCAGTGCTGACTACCGTTATGGTATTTGTACCCATACTAGTTATGGAGCTCGAAGCAGGACAATTATTTCGCGATATTGCAGTAGCAATATCTGTCGCCGTGGTACTCTCGTTAATTGTATCAATAACTGTAATACCCGCCCTCTCTAACAACGTATTCTCAAACAGTGCAAATTCAGAAAAACCGGTTTCTAGGTTTTCCATTCCTGTCATTGATCATATTGCACGCGCAGGCGTAAAACTATTTACCGGCTTTTCACGTATTGTCAGTAAAAGTCGGCTGATATCGGTATTGATTGTTGTCAGCATTACACTCGCGGCTTGCGCAGCGAGCTGGCACTTTTTACCCAAACTGGAATACTTACCGGAAGGCAATCGGAACCTACTGTTCGGGATAATTATTCCCCCGCCTGGCTATAACCTCGAAACTGTTAACACTATTGCTAAAAAAATCGAACACGCAACCAGTCCACACTGGGTTATCAATGCGGATAAGCCAGATGCAAAAGATCCCAAAATTGAGCGTTTCTTTTTTGTTGCGACTCGCTCGAATACATTTTTAGGAGCTATTGCTGAAAACCCAAATGACCTCGAGGCACTTAAGCCAATTTTACAAAAACCGGCTTTTTCAGAGCCAGGAACATTTGGCTTTATTACACAGCCGTCTATTTTCGGTCGGGGAATCGGTGGTAGCCGAAAAATCGATCTCGATATCGCCGGACCTGACCTACCAACTATTCTTGGTGTCGCCGGCCAGGTTTTTGGAACGTTAACCGGCGTTTTTCCACGCTCAGAAGGAAACCAATGGCGACCGGTTCCAGGACTGGAACTTGGTGCGCCAGAAGTGCGCCTTATTCCCGATAGAATGAGACTAGCTGACGCCGGCATTTCTGCTCAAACTGTGGCCGAACTGGTAGATGTATTCAATGACGGAAAACGTGTTATCGAAGTCAGCACAGGAGGGAAACTTATAGATTTAACCTTAAAAGGGAAAGAGGGTCTATTAGAGCAAACTCAAGATATCGGCGATCTACCTCTAATCACAGACAGCGGCGAGATTATTCCGGTTAGATCTGTGGCGGAAATCAAAATGACTTCAGGCCCTACTGCGATACGTCACAGAGAACGTTTTCGCACTATCACCATCGAAGTCAGGCCTGCCGGCAACATAACCCTTGAAGACGCCATAAACAAATTAAATAAACAGGTGATTGATCCCATTCGACAGCGTGGCATCCCTGATGGAGTAAAGATTCGCTTATCCGGCACAGCAGATAAATTATTAGAAACACGGGATGCGCTTAGCCTAAATATGCTTGTGGCAATTGCAATTGTATTCTTAGTGATGGCCGTTTTATTTGAAAGTTTTATTTATCCTCTCATCATATTGTTATCAGTACCACTCGCAGCAGTTGGCGGAATCGCCGCACTTGCACTGATTAATAATTATTATTCCCAGCCCTTAGATATGCTCACTATGCTGGGTTTTGTTATATTGATTGGAATTGTAGTGAATAACGCCATTTTACTGGTACACCAAACGCTGCACCTGATCCGACAAGAAAACTATAGCGCGGAAGATGCCATTGTTGAGGCCACACGAAACCGAATTCGTCCCATTTTTATGTCCACATTAACAAGCGTGATAGGTATGTTGCCGCTCGTTCTTTTTCCTGGGTCAGGATCCGAGCTTTACCGTGGTCTGGGCACTGTGGTGGTTGGTGGACTGAGCTTATCCGCTGTAATTACCTTATTAATCGTGCCACCGATGATGGGCATTATGATCGGACCAATGGAACGTAGACGAACGGCACGTAAAAAAGAAAATGAGTTACGTTAGATAATTAGCGAAGGTAAAGATTTCACTGTAATAAAGATTCGATAATCTCTACTCAGATGCAGTACCGGTGCGACTAGAAGGATCCAGTGTCAAAGAAATTTCGGAGCCATCTCCAGATTGCGCAGCGCTTCGATCAAAAGAGCTCATCAATCCATCAGGGCCCCAGAGTTTAATGCCACTAAAACTCCAGCCAACAGCTATTAGTATCACCAAAGCGACCCACAGTATCCATATCTTACTTCCGGACTCCCGACGAGAACGAAATGCGGAAGCACCCATAACCGGGCTAGCATTTGCAATGATCCCGGGTGGAACCGCCAAAATTGTGTCGGTAATAACAACTTCCTTTTCGTCTACTCCGGTAAGCCGGGCATAGGAGCGAAGATATCCCCTTATAAAAGTTGCTCCCGGCAGTTGAGAATAGTCGTCCGCCTCAAGTGCATCAATCACAGATACTCGTAAATTTAGACTAGTCGCTATTTCTTCCACGGTCCAACCAAGCTCTTTTCGAGCAGATGACAAGATCATGCCAGGGCTTTCTTTCGATGCTAACGCAGGTTCCCCAGTGCCTAAATCATCAAGCACAGTAGAATCCAACTTACCTAGGGTTATACTCATGGTATTAAGTTTATCAGTTCCTCGTAAAAATATGAAGTTACATCATTTACTTTTAGTGTTTTCTTCATTCTCGCTCTAATCTAAAACTCAATCCTTGCTCCCCACAACATAAGCCCCGACACCCGTTGCAATAAGGGTCTCACTGTCATTTCGTAACTCCATATGTGCCACTGCAACCCTCCTTCCAGCGCGCGTTATAGAAGCCTTTGCAAAAAACTTTTTACCCAAGCCGGGGCGTAAATAATCGACCCGTATATCAATAGTGCCGAGCCGCTCAAATACACTTTCGATTGGTAAACCCGCATTTTCCTCACGATGGAGAAGTTCATTGAAAATCACGAACCCTCCAATCGCGTCCAATACGGTCGAAATAACTCCACCATGGAGGTTTCCTCGGACAAAGTTCCCCACAAGCTTTGCTTGCATTTCAAAGCTCAAAACGGCTTCACCGTTGTCATTAAAATCTATTTCAAGACCTAGTTCTCTGTTAAACGGCAGTCGATGGGCAAAAAGGCGAGCCACCTCGTCCAACTTATTATCATTTTTTGTTTTCGTTAGCATTTCGTACGACAAGCTATCAATAGAAGAAAAAACATATAAATATCAATTATTTACTGTCCGCACGCAACGGCACTCATATTAATTATTCCACGCACAGTTGCTGAATTTGTCAGGATATGAGCCGGCTTTTTAGTACCAATTAAAATGGGGCCAATAGACACACCACCACCCAACATTTTAAGTAAATTATAGCCAATATGAGCCGCTTCAATATTCGGCATGATAAGTAAATTTGCGGTGCCTGATAGGGAGGAATCGATAATGACTTTATTTCGAATAGAATCTGATAATGCTGCATCGGCGTGCATTTCTCCATCAACATGAAGGTCTGGCACAAACTCGCGTAAAATATTCCTCGCGCCACGAAGCTTCAAAGCCGAGTCATCGTCATGACTGCCAAAATTTGAGTGCGATAATAGTGCGACCTTTGGCTCAAAACCAAATTTACGAACCTGTGCAGCCGCAAGCAACGTCATTTCAACAAGCGCTTCCATAGTAGGGTTCGGCGTAATGTGGGTATCACAAATAAAGAAAGTGCCGCTTGGTAAAACTAGCGCTGTAACAGTCGATAAATCGGAAACATCATCTTGCATACCGATTACTTCTGCGACATGAGACGCATGACTGCCGAATTGCCCAATACCGCCACAAATCATTGCATCTGCATCACCTAATTGGAGCATGATAGCGGCGACAACAGTATTATTCGTTGCAACTGCTTTTTTCGCATCATCAGAGCTTACGCCGTGCCGACCTACCAACCGGTGATATTCCTTCCAGTAAGTATAGTAACGTTTATCATCATGAATATTAACCAGCTCAAAATGTTCGTCGACCTCAATCCTTAACCCTAATTCTTTTATACGAGCCTGAATCACATTAGGTCGTCCAACTAGTATCGGTCTCGCCAGTTTTTCATCGACCACTTGTTGCACCGCCTGAAGCACACGACGATCCTCGCCCTCTGCGTAAACCAGGCGATGCTGATTGGCTTTTGCATATTCGAAAACAGGCTTCATTACCAATCCAGACCTGAATACAAATTGATTCAAGCGTTGCGCATAACGCTCAAAATCATCAATAGGCCGAGTTGCGACACCGCTGTCCATGGCAGCTTTGGCAACAGCTGGAGCTATCGTTAATATGAGTCGAGGGTCAAATGGCTTTGGGATTAAATATTCAGGTCCAAATTGGGAGCGTTCCCCTTCATAGGCGCTTTCTGCAATATCTGAGCTTTCAACCATAGCCAAATCTGCAAGTGCACGAACACAGGCCAACTTCATTTCATCATTGATACTAGTGGCGCCTACGTCCAGCGCACCGCGAAAAATATAGGGAAAACACAGTACGTTATTGACTTGATTCGGGTAGTCGGAACGACCCGTTGCCATAATAGAGTCTGGTCGAATTTTCTTTACTAGCTCTGGTCGTATCTCCGGTTCAGGGTTCGCAAGAGCAAAAACTAGCGGACTCTCAGCCATACTTTCGACCATTTCGGGTTTCAGCACGCCTGCTGCGGATAAGCCAAGAAAAATATCTGCGTCGCCGATCACCTGGCCTAATGTGCGAAGCTCGGTATCAACGGCATACCGCTGTTTGTACGGATCCATCTCATCCCTACCGATATACACAACACCATGTAAATCTGTTACAACAATATTGTCTCGACTCATGCCTAGCCCAACCAACAAGTCTAAACACGCAAGAGCAGCAGCCCCGGCGCCACTGGCGACCAATTGGACGATACCTATGTCCTTGCCCACCAACTTTAATCCATTAATTATCGCCGCCGCAACGATAATTGCGGTGCCATGTTGATCATCGTGAAATACCGGGATATCGAGTCTTTCCCGCAAGGCTTGCTCAACAATGAAACAGTCCGGTGCTTTTATATCTTCAAGATTAATACCCCCAAAAGTAGGTGCCAAACTTGCAATAATATCCGTGAGTTTTTCAGGATCACTTTGATCAATTTCAAGATCAAATACATCAATACCTGAAAATTTCTTAAAAAGAACCGCTTTACCTTCCATAACAGGTTTAGAAGCAAGTGGACCTATGTCTCCCAAACCAAGAACTGCAGTTCCATTAGAAATCACACCAACAAGATTCGACCGACTCGTATATAAATCAGCTGCTGCAGGATTCTCTGCAATGGCCATGCAGGGAGCAGCCACACCGGGCGAATAGGCCATTGCCAGATCACGTTGATTCGCTAATGGCTTGGTTGCAGCTATCTGTATCTTTCCTTTTGGCTCAGCTCGGTGATAATCAAGTGATAACTGCTCGATATTATCTTCAGTCATTGGATTTTATAGCTCTAACTCATTTAAATAAACCCGAACAAACGGGCACACATCAACTTAATCGTTTCGAACCAATAAATTCGATGCCACGAGACTTTGGGTCAATTCTTCAAGATCAGTAGCTACGACTTCTCTATCGACATCATATTGG
Organism: uncultured Gammaproteobacteria bacterium; assembly: GCA_905478855.1. Lineage (GTDB taxonomy): Bacteria > Pseudomonadota > Gammaproteobacteria > Arenicellales > CAJQKF01 > CAJQKF01. The sequence continues at coordinate 4,249 of CAJQKF010000160.1, read as the reverse complement.
TTGAGAATAGATTTAATAACTTCAGAACAGGATTTTTTAGTTTTTATCAAATCAAACATCGTGCGACCCATTTCATTCAACGAAAAGTATTCACCTCGCGCTGCGTGTAGCAACACATATTCTCGGTCAACGTCCGTAAACATCACCTCATCTGTCACTTTATAAGTACACACTATGGATTTACCAAAGGTGTCGGTTAAATTTGCTCAATTTCAATAAGTGTACCCATGAAATCCTTAGGATGTAGGAATAAAACAGGTTTATTATGCGCTCCAGTCCGAGGTATGCCACCACCCAGCAATCGAGCACCTTCAGTTATGAGATGTTCTTTCGCGACTTCTATATCATCTACTTCGAAACATATATGATGCATTCCGCCAGCAGGGTTTCGTTGCAGAAATGTCGCAATTGGTGATTCTTCTCCTAGCGGATGTAGCAACTCAATTTTAGTATTGGGTAAATTAATAAAAACGGTTGTTACACCATGCTCAGGCAACGCCAATGGCGCTGAAATAGCCGCACCTAACGTAACTTGATACGTTTTTACGGCCAACTCCAAATCCGGTACCGCGATGGCGATGTGATTCAGTTTTCCAATCATATTATTTTCTTTGATTTAAAAAGCTTGTGATTAATTGCGCCGAGGCACTAACTGGGGAGATGTTTTTGTCATGCACATGTTTTTCAAGATCTTCCCTCTCTTTAACTAATTCTGGGTTTTCCCGCAATAATTGAGCCAACGCACTATCTAACTCCTGAGAAAACCAGAGGACCCTTTGCGACGCTCGAAGGGATTGAAGATATCCTGAGGTGGACACAAGGTCTATGTAAGTTTCTATCACGCTGGAGACTTCTTGTATGCCAGTACCATCGCGTGCAGAACAAGTCAGTACCGGTGTTTCCCATTCCTGTATCCTCCGCTGCATTAAACTCAAGGCCAATCGGTATTCAGAAACTGCGCGATTTGCGTCGGGAATTCGTTCACCGTCAGCTTTATTTACTACGATAATATCGGCAAGTTCCATTATACCTCGCTTAATGCCCTGCAATTCGTCTCCACCACCCGGCAGGAGCAATAATAAAAATAAATCAGTCATGCCGGCGACCACGGTTTCTGACTGACCCACACCAACCGTTTCAACAATAATTACATCAAACTCAGCAGCTTCTAAAATTGCGATCGACTCCCGTGTGCGTCTAGCAACCCCACCTAAGTTGCCACCCGCAGGACTTGGACGAATATAGGCTGAGGTAGATCTGGACAACATTTCCATTCTGGTCTTATCTCCCAGAATGGAACCGCCCGTTATGGCTGAACTGGGATCTACCGAAAGCACCGCTACTGACTTACCCTCAGAAATAAGCTGCAAGCCCAATGACTCGATAAAAGTAGACTTACCAACACCAGGAACTCCACTTACTCCAAGGCGCACTGCTAAGTGGTCGTCCTGAAGCATTTCGAGTAACTTAAGAGCGTACTGACGATGATCCGACTTGCTGCTCTCAATGAGCGTTAATGCTTTGGAGATAGCCCTGCGATCACCGGATTGAATTTTATTCGCTAGTTCAATCACACTCTGGCAACCGATCCCTAACTAGTTTTCTGTGGAAAATTCAACAATAATCTGATCAGGCTCAACCGTTGCGCCTTCTTGCAAAAATACCTTTTTAACCCGTCCGTCTTTTTCGGCACGCAGAATATTCTCCATTTTCATCGCCTCTATAACAGCAATTTCTTCACCAGTCTCAACACGCTGTCCTTCTTCAACCGATAAAGAAATCAACAGCCCAGGCATGGGTGACACCACAAAGTTACTCATATCAACAACAGTTTTTTCAGGCATAAGCTCCATACATCGGGCTTCATTTCTGGTATAAACAGATAAGCATAATTCATAACCATTTGAATACATCGAATAGCGATTCCCATCCCGATCTATTTGAAATGTATAAGATTCTCCATTAATCTTAGTACGAATTATGGAATGTGCTATAACAGGGCTAGATTCGAATATGTAATTACGGTCATTCAAGTTAACGCAGTAATGACCGTTTTCCTCAAACACAGAAACATTTTGATTTAGTCCCTCGCCGACCACCACCCATTCGGATGACGGTGTATATTCATGCCCCGGTAACACCCCGCTAATGAGTGATGCCCTAACACGGTGCTGATAATGAACAGTGGCAACTGCAACCACGAACACATCCGCATTCTCAGGGATTTGAACTGCAAAACCACTCGGATATTCTTCATCGATAAATGCTGTCGTGAGTCGGGCTTGTTGAAATCGGGGATGACGCAGTAAAGAAGCTAAAAAAGGCGTGTTACTCTTCACTCCTTCAACTCGAAAATTATCCAGCGCATTCTGCATTTGAGCAATCGCTCGCGGCCTATCTTCGTCCCAGGTAATTAATTTCGCAATCATTGGATCGTAAAACATACTTATCTCACTACCGGACTCTACCCCAGTATCGATTCGCACGTTCAGACCCTCTTCTGGTGTAAGGAAGCTAGACAGTCGCCCGATCGATGGAACGAATCCACGATAGGGATCTTCAGCATAAATTCGCGATTCTATAGCCCAACCTTTGCACTGCACATCCGACTGAGATAGCGGTAATACCTCATCGTTTGCCACCTTTATCATTAACTCGATTAAATCGAGACCGGTTATATATTCTGTTACTGGATGCTCAACCTGCAAACGAGTGTTCATCTCAAGAAAGTAGAAATTCCTCTGTCCATCGACAACAAACTCAACGGTACCAGCAGAACAATAATTTACAGCGTGAGCCAAAGCTACCGCCTGCTCCCCCATAGCGCGACGAGTTTCAGCATCGATAAAAGCCGATGGGGCTTCTTCAATTACTTTCTGATGACGGCGTTGAATGGAGCATTCACGTTCATTTAAATAAAGGCAGTTTCCATGTTTATCTGCGATCAGTTGTATTTCAATGTGCCGTGGCTGATCTACAAATTTTTCGACAAACATAGTGCCGTCGCCAAAGCTGGCAATTGCCTCACTTTGGGCGCGCTCAAAACCTTCTCTGCATTCTTCATCAGTGCGGGCAATCCGCATACCCTTACCCCCACCACCTTTACTGGCTTTCAACATAACCGGATAGCCAATACGGTTAGCCAATGCTACCGCGTGACTGGCATCCTGCAATATATCAATAAAACCTGGGATAATATTTACGCCCGCATTCTCCGCCATTTTTTTTGAGGTAATTTTATCCCCCATTACGGATATAGCGTGCGTAGTTGGACCCACAAAAACGATGCCTTCTTTATCCAGTGCCTCTACAAACTTTTCATTTTCTGAAAGGAAGCCATATCCTGGGTAAACAGCGTCAGCGTCACATTTTATACAAGCCTCAATAATCTTAGGGATATTAAGATAACTCTTAGCGGGTGCTGACTCCCCAATAAAGTACGATTCATCAGCCAGAGATACATGTAATGCATCACGGTCGGCTTCTGAATAAACCGCAATAGTTTGAATACCAAGTTTACGCGCAGTTTTTATCGCACGACAGGCGATTTCACCGCGATTGGCAATTAATAGCTTTTTAATCATTCGTTTATTTAATTATTGTAATGCTAAATCAAAAACTGGCTATAACGAATAAACCATTCGCTTTGTTATACCGGCTAGCCGTTAAGTCGCAACAGTTTTTCTCGCACATTGTGCTTTGCCTGTGATTCATACATGTCTCTGAATAGAATTGTGCAAAAAAAGAAATCTCTGCTCGCCAGCATTTCAAGAAACATTCGATGTTTATTTTCAAAAACGCCATCCGAAACTTCCGGAAACTCTTGCCTCACCCGCAGGCTATCAGCGGAAAACTCGGGCCAAGGCATCCCAAAACCTGACAGATCGATATCGACCATATATTTTTCATCTTCGTTCTCGGGTTGCAAATTATGCTGAGTTACCATTATGAGGCGCTTCACTTGCGCCCGAATATTATCCTTCAATTCGCCCAAAGAAACTTGCATGAACCATTTCGCACTGTTCTCTTCGTTAGCCGGGTCACCTATTTCATATATAACATCATGAAACCAAATGGCTAATTCAACCGCATCTCGATCTGCGTGCTCAACCGATATGAGATCAACTTGGCAAAGACAATGTTCTATGTGTGCTGCAGTATGATAATGCCGATGCGGTTCAGCATAGTGCTTTTCAAGTCGCGCAAAAACCTCAGCTGCAACGTTCGAACTATGTTCCGTGCGTTTTAT
>CAJQKF010000159.1 GCA_905478855.1 uncultured Gammaproteobacteria bacterium | reverse complement strand
TGCCATAGCATTTTAAAATTGTCTTTCTTTCCTCACTCATATCTGCGGCCATAACAAACACGCCACGATAACCCTTAGCTGCTTCAACCATGGCAAGTCCAGTTCCGGTGTTACCCGATGTGGGTTCAACAAAAGTATCCCCTGGTTTGAGCAAACCGCGTTTTTCTGCATCTTCAATCATATTCAGCGCCGGTCGATCCTTGACCGATCCTCCAGGGTTGAAACTCTCTAACTTGCACCAAAGTTCATCAGCGAGGAAAGAATCAAACCGATTCAAACGAATAACCGGGGTATTTCCGATAGTCTCAAGTATGTTTTGATATTTCACGATTGTGTCCTTTGCTGCTGTTTGCTTTTAGATCAAATAATGCTTGCTACGTACGATAAAGATTCAATACGACTTATTCAACGTAAATATGCAAATTGATTCGTTTACATTAGCTTGTAATCAACTACTTTTCCGGTAGACTCTGCTTAAGAAAGGCTTTGAAAGGGACGAGTAGTTAAAATTATCCAAGTTTGAGCGATTGGGAGATGGTGTGAGTCCCAAATTGGAATTTAATGAAGATCACCCTGGAGCTGCTGACCGAAAGTTAAACCTGTTTTGGCGATTAGATTCAGACGAATGATCTACGATAAAGATCAGAGTGATAACGCGCTTTTATGCATGCGTCACTCACCAAGACGAATGCTGTGAAGCAGTCGTGAATCCGGGTGGTACCGCGAAGAATCTCGCCCCGGAAGTATTATGACATGGGAATCAACAGCTTATGTCATAACACTTCCGGGGTTTTTTTATTTGGAGTTTAATTTATGTCAATGCGTTCCGTAACAGGTCGATATAACGGCCCTGAGCTAGAACAACAGATTCTCGAGTTCTGGCGCGATCAAAATGTTTTCAAACAAACTTTGGAGATGAGTGAAGGACGACCTTTATTTACCTTCAATGAAGGGCCACCGACGGCTAATGGAAAGCCCGGAATACATCACGTTCTTGCGCGAAGTTTTAAAGATGTATTTCCACGATACAAAACCATGCAGGGCTATCATGTTCCGAGAAAAGCCGGTTGGGATACCCATGGTCTTCCGGTAGAGCATGAGATAGAAAAAGAACTGGGGATTTTTGATAAGAAAGAAATTGAAGCGAAGGTGGGTGTCGCCGAATTCACCAAAAAGTGCCGCGAATCGGTTATGCGTTATATCGGCGATTGGGAAAAAATGACCGAGCGAATGGGCTTTTGGGTCAACCTCGAAGACGCCTATTACACGCTAAATAACGAATACATCGAGTCCGTGTGGAATTTACTTCAAACCATTTGGGACAAGGGACTGATCTACAAAGGTTACAAAGTTGTTCCTTACGATCCACGCATTGGCGCAACACTATCTTCTCATGAAGTTGCCCAGGGATATAAGGAAGTCGAAGATCCATCTATAACCGTTCGATTCAGGTTAAAAGATAGTAACAACACCTCTTTTCTAGTCTGGACAACGACACCATGGACACTGCCGTCAAATCTTGCTCTGGCGGTTGGCGAAAATATCGACTACGTATTTGTCGAGTGTGAAGGTGAAACATTTATATTAGCCGCTGCGCTTCGGGAAGCAGTACTTGGCGACAAGGAACATACTGTTGTAAAAACCGTGAAAGGAAACGAACTGGTCGGTATGCACTATCACAGGATGTTCGATTTTCTAGAAGCCGAGGGGGATATTTGCCGCGTACTGCCTGCTGATTTTGTGAGCACCGAAGATGGTACTGGCATTGTTCATGTCGCACCCGCTTATGGTGTTGATGATTTGGCACTGGGCCAGGCAAACGGTTTACCAGTTATACATGGTGTCGGACTTGATGGATGTTTCAAACCGGAAGTAACCCCGGTGGCTGGGAAATTTTTTAAAGATGCAGATCCGATAATCATCGATCTCCTGAACGAACGAGGGGATATGTATAAAGCAGAGACAATGCTGCATAACTACCCATTTGGCTGGAGAACTGGCGACCCACTTATCTACTACGCAAAAAACGCCTGGTACATTCGGACCACTGATGTAGCTGAGAGGATGGTTGAATTAAACCAGACCATCAACTGGGTGCCCGAAACTATCAAAGATGGTCGTTTTGGTAACTGGCTTGAAAATAATATTGACTGGGCATTATCCAGAGAGCGTTTTTGGGGAACACCATTACCGGTTTGGACAGACGGCGATAACAACTACAAGTGCATCGGTTCCATAGCCGAACTGGAAGCATTAACCGGACGAAGCTTAAGCGAACTTGATTTGCATCGACCGGCTGTTGATGAGATTTCTTTCAAACATGAAGGTAAAACCTGGAATCGTGTTAGTGAAGTTATCGACTGCTGGTTCGACTCAGGTGCAATGTCTTACGCACAGTGGCACTACCCCTTTGAAAATAAAGAAATTTTTGACCAGCATTTTCCCGCAGACTATATCTGCGAGGCCATCGATCAAACCCGGGGATGGTTCTATACGTTACATGCCATTGGTACTCTTGTATCTGATTCTGTGGCATATAAAAACTGCATTTGTTTGTCCCATATTGTTGACGAATACGGGAAAAAAATGTCCAAGTCGAAGGGCAACATAGTAAACCCCTATGATGTTTTCGATACCATTGGAGCCGATCCTCTTCGTTGGTACTTTTTAGCCCGTCTTGCACCGGAAGTGCAGAAACGCATATCGGTAAATATTGTTTCTGATGTCGCTAGTTCTTTCGTCAATACGTTTTGGAATACCTACGCATTCTTTGTAATGTACGCCAAGTTGGATAACATTGACCTTGCCAAACAAGTACCGGTGGAACGCCGTGCTGAAATCGATCAATGGTGCATTGCTTTAATGAATCGAACCATTGATACGGTAACCACCGCTATGGATCGATTTGACGCACAGTCTGCGGGCATGGCAATTGAATCGTTTATCGATCAGTTATCAAACTGGTACATTCGACGCAATAGACGACGATTCTGGAAAGCAGAATCGGGTGATGATAAACAAGCAGCATATCTAACACTGTTTGAGTGTCTGGATACTATGCACAGGCTTATGGCACCCTTTATGCCATTCCTATCAGAGTCTGTTTACCAAAATCTGATTCGAAGTCGATCTGACGATGCCGCGGCATCTGTTCATATGAGTGACTGGCCGGTGGTTAATGCCAATCATTTGGATGACGACCTGATACATGCCTTTGATGTAGTTCAACGAGTTGTAGGCCTGGGTCGATCGGCCCGTGAGGGCAGCAAGGTCAGAGTTCGACAGCCTCTTGCCCGCTTATTAATCCGTGTACCGAATAGTGCTGCCCAAGCTGCTGTAAAAGATCATGCGGAGCAAATAAAAGAAGAGCTTAATATAAAGGAGATTGAATTCCTTGCACCGGATGCAGAGCTTCTGAGTTACCGAATAAAACCCAAACTACCCGAGCTCGGTAAACGTTTCGGAAAACTTGTGCCCGCTATACGTGATGCGCTTGCTAATTGTGATTCTTCAGCGCTAGTTAAGAGCCACGCAAATGGACAAGCATTTAGCCTTGACGTTTCAGGTCAATCGATCGATTTTTCTGCAGAGGATGTGCTGGTAGAAACCGAATCTGCCCAAGGTTATGCCTGCGCCGAGGGAGCTGGCTTCCTAGCCGGTCTCGACACTCAGTTGAATGAAGAACTTCTGATTGAAGGTGTAGCGAGGGAGTTAGTCCGAACAGTTCAAGATGCTCGCAAGCAATCAGGTCTGGAAATATCCGACCGAATCAAACTACGTGTGCACGGAACCAGTCGCGTTACGAAATCTCTAGCCGCTTATCGCGACTATTTGATGAGTGAAACACTAGCCATTGAATGGGGTGACGATAATTTCGAAGGGGAGCATAGCGTTGAAAAGTCACTAGATGAGGATAACTGGACAATTCAGATGTCCAAACTCTAATTCGATATTTGTAATAATTAGGAAGCAGTCGTAATGTTTCATTCTAAACAAAGTAGCCAGTCCACAAGCGTTCAATGCTGTCAACACTTATGCGTATCAAATTACCCAAAGCATACCCTCGAGGGGTACACCGAGGTGAGTCGACGAGGAAATTATTGGGATGATTTCCCGATAAAGCGATTTTTTCGAAGTTTAAATCTAAATGAATTCCTGAGACTGAGTACTCATCAGTTGCTCAAGTAAAATGTAGAAGTTCAGACCTGATCTGACAGTTACCCGTTTATTCGTAACTGACTGTCAGGTTAAGTTTAGTTGAATAACTTTTCCTTCCAGATTGATTTACCGTCGATGAGTGTTTGCATCGGCGTTCTC
>CAJQKF010000158.1 GCA_905478855.1 uncultured Gammaproteobacteria bacterium | reverse complement strand
TATAGTTATTATCTTCATGAACTCCCGAATCCGTCTAATTATTAACGTAGCATTTTTAAATGCAGTAATTTTTAAGGATCTAAGGACTTAAACTAGTAGCTATGCTTGGAAGGCTCTATTGGACGAGTTAGCATTAGGGGGGAAAGGTGAAGTTTGTAGCGGATTATTGCAGATATAATCTGCTACAGTATAGTGTTGGTGAAAAAGCTAAGACATCTATTGAATCGGTAGATTAATAATATTCAGTCCAGACATTTCCTGCATTAATCGGATAACTTGACTGCTGTATCCATACTCATTATCGTACCAGACATAAAGAACACAGCGAGTTCCTTCGACAATTGTTGCCACAGAGTCAACTGTGCCAGCACAGGTATCACCAATTAAATCGCTGGATACGAGCTCTGTTGAGGCCGTAAACCCAATCTGATTCTGTAAGCTGGAGTTAACAGCTACTGAACCGAGCAGGCTGTTTAGCGCTTCTTTAGTAGTCGGTTTAGATAAATTCAGGTTTAAAACAGCTAATGAAACATTTGGTGTCGGTACACGAATCGCATTGCCTGTAAGCTTACCGCCTAATTCAGGTAGTGCCTTGGCAACTGCCTTGGCTGCTCCGGTTGACGTTATCACCATATTCAGAGCGGCACTTCTTCCTCGTCGATCAGCCTCGTGAAAGTTGTCTATCAAGTTTTGGTCATTTGTGTAGGAGTGGACTGTTTCGAGGTGACCGTTTTCGATTCCGTACGCATCATTGACAACCTTCAAAACCGGAACAATGGCATTTGTTGTGCAAGAAGCGGCGCAAACAATTTTTTCATCAGCGTTAAGTTCTTTCTCGTTTACGCCGTAGACTATATTTTTTATAGTGTCGCCTTTTGCGGGTGCGGTAAGTAACACTTTCGATGCGCCTTTTGCCTTTAAGTGCAGACTTAGGCCTTTCTCATCTCGCCAGATGCCAGTGTTGTCGACGATTAGTGCATCGTCTATACCGTAGGCGGTATAGTCTACTTCGTCGGGGGAATTGGCATAGATCATCTGAACAAAGGTTCCGTTAGCGATTAGTGCCTTACTTTCGTGATCCACGACGATTGAACCATTGAAAGGGCCATGAACAGAGTCCCGTCGCAACAAGCTTGCACGTTTTTCCAGATCGCCCTTGCCTTTGTTTCGCACGACAATAGCTCTTAATCTCATCTTATTGCCGGAACCAGTGCGTTCGATCAAAAGGCGAGCAAGAAGTCTGCCGATACGTCCGAACCCGTAGAGTACGATATCTCTAGCGCCACCGCCAAGGGTGCGGTTTTGTTCCAGAATTGTTGTAAGTTCAGCATTTAAATACTGTTTGATAGAGCCATGATCATCGGCGTTGTAGTTGCGGGCCAATTTGCCTATGTCAACACGGGCGGGGCCTTCTAGGGGCATTTGGTTCATTACGTCCAACATTTCAAAAGTGCTGGAAATGTTGACTTCTTCACCACCAATTTGCCTGGAGTAGCGATGTGCTTTGATCATATCAATCGTATTGCTATTCATTAATCGACGACCATAAACTTGGGCTACGATTCCTTTTTCTCGATATATTTCGCCTACTAACGGAATCATTTTCTCCGCAAGTCCCTGATGTTGCTTCCATTGTTCTAAATGCGTTTCAGATTTACTCATGCTTTTGAGGCCTGTAAAAGATAAATGTTAGAAGGAATACGTATTGAAAATAAGATTTTTGCAGCGCAACATATTATATTGATATCTGACGTTGCTGACTATGGGAAGATCTGCTGATTTATGATATTTAGATATTATAATCTATAGCGCTCGCTTTTGAGTTATGTGTCATTGACGCGGGGAACTCACCTTGTTAACCAATCATATGCATCACAGTATATTGAATTGAAAAATTGAATCAACCGTAATTACCCATCAGGCTAGTTGCTGGCTCCTGTGGGGTCTATCAATAAGCCTGTAATAAATGATATCCGAGAATTTAACCTGGTGAGAGAAATATTCGCTTTGATAGTGTGTTACGGGCAATCTGGCTCGACAGTAGACAGACACAAGAGTAGTTATCATATACGGGTAAGGTTTTCGTATCCAAGCATTCGGTGGTTCATGGCGGTCTATTGATCCGTTTTTAAACAACGGGTTGATGATGCACGAGGGATAATATACGAACTTGCCATAGATGGAACAATTGCTATGGCAATTAGCTTAGGTGGGGCAATCAGTGTTTTTGTTGGTAGGTGCAAGGTCTTTCTGCAGAGAAGATTATTGAACTCAATCTACAGATGCTTAATACTTCGATAACGCGTTTTTATTTTTCGAATAATGAATTGAAACTTGCAAGCCTTAATAATATTCCTCATTTAGATACAAATGAGCATCGTGAACGCATAACGCATGGGTAATAGCGTTACGTAAAGCAGTTTTTATAAACTTACTGGAAAAACTATATCATTATGCAGTTTGAACACAGCGAGAAATCAAAAAATTTACAGTCCATTCTGCATCGGTTTATGGATGAGTATATCTATCCAAATGAGAGGCGTTATCGGTCTGAATTAGAGGCGGCAACTAATCGGTTCGCACCCGTACCGATCATGGACACACTGAAAGACCACGCAAAGCAAATGGGTCTCTGGAACCTATTTGTGCCTCCAGCATTAAGCAAATATGTCGATCATGAAGGCTTGAGTAATGTTGATTATGCGCCGCTTGCGGAAATGATGGGTCGTGTTATTTGGTCTCCGGAGGTGTTCAATTGCAATGCTCCGGATACGGGTAATATGGAAGTCTTTATGAAATACGCAACACCGGCCCAACAAAAACTCTGGCTTGGGCCGCTTTTAGATGGAGAGATTCGATCATCTTATGCTATGACCGAGCCCAATGTGGCATCAAGTGATGCCACCAACATACAGCTAAGTATTGTCAAAAAAGGAGACTCATGGGTATTAAATGGTCGTAAGTGGTTTATTACCGGAGCCATGTACGAGCGGACCAAAATTCTTATAGTAATGGGAAAGTCTGATCCCAATAATGCAAGTCGACATAAGCAGCAAACTCAGGTTTTGGTGCCAAAAAATACGCCCGGCGTTGAGATAGTTCGTCCACTTACTACGCTTGGTTATGACGACGCACCTTTTGGTCATGCAGAAATTCACTTCAATGACGTTAGAGTCCCTTTAGAGAATGTTCTACTTGGCGAGGGTAGAGGATTTGAAATTGCACAAGGCCGGCTTGGTCCTGGCCGTATCCATCACTGTATGCGGTTGATCGGTATGGCGCAACGCTCACTGGAGCAGGCTTGCACACGTGTGACCCAACGCTCAACATTTGGACGTAAATTAAGCGAGCATCAGTCCGTTCGGGAAGATATTGCGAAATCATTTGCCGAAATTGAGATGGCACGATTATTGGTGATTAAAACAGCAAGTAAGATGGATGAGCAGGGCGCTCAGGCAGCCAGAGACTTAATAGCCGCAAGTAAAATCAGTGTTCCGCTAATGGTTCAAACTATAATTGATCGTTGCATGCAAATGCATGGAGCAGGTGGTTTGACCGAGGATTATTTCATGGCCGAAGCGTTCAACTATGCTCGCTGGTGCCGACAAGCCGATGGTCCTGATCAGGTTCATCAAATGGCACTCGGAAAGCAGATAATCGCTCAATATGCGGCAAAAAATTAATGACAGATAAATTAAATCTAGAGCTTCTCGGCGATTATCTCCAGTCTTCTGTAGGAGGTTTTTCTGGTTTAAGCAAAGCCGAAAAATTTAAGGATGGACAGTCAAATCCTACCTACTTACTTTCCTCGACTAGTGGGCAATATGTATTAAGACGTCAGCCAGCAGGTGTTCTCTTACCATCAGCACACGCAGTTGATCGGGAATACCGTGTGATGAAAGCACTGCAGAATACCGAAGTACCGGTTCCTCAGACGCTTCATTTGTGCACGGATCGAGATGTAATAGGGAGCATGTTTTACATTATGAGTTTTCAGCTCGGTCGAGTGTTTTGGAATCCGTCCTTGCCTGACTTGGATAAACAGCAGCGTATACTTATTTACGATGAAATGAATCGAGTGCTTTCCGCATTACATAATATTGACTATTCGGCCCATGGGCTTGGCGATTTTGGTAGGGCAGGAAATTATTTCGGTCGACAGATCGCTCGTTGGACACGTCAGTACGAAGCGTCCGCGACTGAAGATTCCGAATTCATGAATATGTTGATTGAGTGGTTGCCTGCAAATTTACCTCCTGATGACGATAGAGTTAGTTTAATTCATGGAGATTATCGCATCGACAACATGATATTTGATAATCGTCGACCGGTAGTAAATGCGCTTCTCGATTGGGAGCTTTCAACTCTTGGCCATCCGTTTGCAGATCTCGCCTATCAGTGTATGCAATGGCGGATAGGTAGCACCGAAATAATTCCGGGTCTGGGTGGGGTGCATCGGGAAGAATTGGGTATACCGTCAGAATTGGACTACGTTGCGCGTTATTGTCAGCGTCGTAATCTGACGGAAATTGCTAATTGGTCATTTTATCTGATATTCAGTTTTTTCCGCTTTTCCGCCATCCTTCAAGGGGTTATGAAGCGGGCAATCGAAGGCAATGCCTCCAGTTCAAAAGCTTTTGAGTACGGCGCTTTGGCCCCTCGGCTTGCAAAAATAGCGGTAACAATTTTGGAGAAACAACATGATTGATTCGATGTTCGACCTAAGTGGTCGGACCGCATTGGTTACGGGTGCATCTAGCGGTATTGGTGCTCACTTCGCTCAAGTATTGGCAAGTTATGGGGCGAATGTGATCGTTGCGGCTCGGCGTATGGAGCCGCTTTCGCAATTAGTTCAGACCATACAAGCCTCAGGTGGTTCAGCAGCAGCTGTAGCTGTTGATGTTACGGATTCGAGTAACGTTAAAGACATGTTCGATTTTGCAGAAGAACAATTTGGCGTAGTAGATATTGTCTCTAATAATGCAGGAGTGGCTGATGCAAAGCTGGCTACAGGAATTAGTGTTGAGAGTTGGGACGTCGTTATAAACACAAACTTGAAAGGCGCATGGCTTGTGGCTAGAGAGGCTGGAACGAGGATGATCGAGCACACTATTCCCGGGAGCATAGTGAATACCGCCTCTATCCTTGGCCTGCGTGTGGCGATTTCCCAGGCAAGCTATGCGACTTCAAAAGCGGGGGTAATTCAGCTAACCAAGAGTTTGGCGCTGGAGTGGAGTCGATATAACATTCGTGTGAATGCATTGTGTCCAGGATACTTTATTACAGATATTAATAGAGAATATCTTACCAGCGAGAAAGGAAAGGCTTATATTGGCAGAACACCGTCTCGAAGGACGGGGGAGTTAGTTGAGTTGACAGCGCCATTTTTGCTGCTTGCGAGCGAGGCAGGGTCTTTTATTAATGGTGTCGCGTTACCTGTAGATGGTGCTCATTCTATAGGGAATATGTAGTAGAGGAGTGTGTATGATGTATCTGCCGAGAATAATTCGTTTTCAAATGCGGTTGTCATGTTCAATAGGTCGGAATACTTGGTTTTTCAGAGGTTATACCCATGCGGTTTTCCAATTAAATATGATAGTGTTACGATATGGATGCCGTATGGGCGCACTCATTTTAATTTTCAGAATCTGTACAAGATCAGGATTTACATTCGGTGGATTATTTTTCCGGAGATCAGGAACGTAAAACGCAAAAAGCGTTTGCGAAAAAAAGATTGGAAGTCCTTAAGCCGTTGTTGGTTTTTCTAACAGACTTAAAAATTACCGCTAATCATGTTACTTGGTTAGGCGTCTGTTTTCTTTTATCTGTTGCTTTCATACCCGCCACACACTACTGGTTAGTGGGTGTGTTTCTGTGTCTTTATGTTTTAACAGATGGTATTGATGGTCCGCTTGCCAGGTTCCAGGGAAATAATCATGAAGGCGGTTCTATAGTTGATATCTATGCAGATCAGTTGGGTGTTGTATTGCTGCCGATAATGGCGATTTATCATTTAGAGATCAGCGGATTATTTGCAACAGCATTCACAACCGGTTACTTGTTATTTATCGTTCTTGCTTTGTACCAGAATTCATTGAACCTGTTTAACCGGAATTTCATTCGCGTTAAGTATCCCTTATATATTATTTATTTTTTATCCCTAGTTTTTCAATACACCTCCGTTCTTAAGTGGTTTTTTGCTATTTTTGCTGTGTATTATTGGGTGGAGTCCCATTTATCGATTTTGAGAATCTATCGGCATTTTGATCGAAAGCCGAATGACTAATTGAATATTGCTGGCATCAATTCGTCGGCATAAAGTAATAAAAGGGATGTCTACCTGCAGGGAAAATAACAGAGTGAGGTAGACAATCTAATAAGACAAGGTGGAATTTTACTGTTCTGGAGCTGTGCTGCTAAATTCTGGAATTTTGTTTGTTGAAGCAGGTTTTGACTCTCGTGTTGGCCAATTCGCCTCAGCTTTAACAATATTTCCAGGCACATCTTTCTCCCATAATCCAACGACTGTCTTAGTAATATTTAGATAAAGTTGGTTATCGACAATTCGCCACAAATTAGGATTGGCCGGAACTTTTCCACCTAGCGACATTCCGTAAGCACAGTGTCCGTCATATAGTGGTGCGTATTTGGTTGGGTCAGCCAGAAATCGGTCACGATTTCCAGTTGTTGAAAAGGCCCAGTTAACACCATTGTATTCCGCTGTTATATCCGATTTTCCGGGAATACCTGTTGGTTGTGCCGTGCCGACATTATTCTGATTCAAATCGAAATAGGCAACGGTGTCATAGCCGCTTATGGCAAAACCAGTTTTATCAATATACTGTTCTCCGGCAATTGCTGAAAAGGGTAGTGCAGATATAATCGCGCTTAAATAAATGGCACGTAAATTTTTTCTCGGGTTCATTATGCTGGTTACTCCGTAAGAGGTCGATAGATGGAAATAAGTACGGAATGCGTTACTTAGCTTCCTAGTATCGGTTTGTTGTTAGTAAGTTTGATTTCGTCAGGGGAAAATAGTTCCTCGGGCGTTGCCAGTAATTTCCAGCGTTGTTGCCACTTGCCATTGAAGTCGTAGCTTGAGGTTACCGTAAGCGGAATGCTGAACAAAAGTCCTGCTAACACCGGAGATAGCCAAATGAGATGTGTCGGCACAAATAAAAAGGTCATAGCCAATAATGCTATGCCGACTAATACATGGATAAATAGGTCCCTGCTGCTTTCAACCACACTGAGTGCTCGATTACCCCGATTCTGGGTGTTCCAGCCGACACCCCACCCGCATGCGGTAAGCATAACGTAGCAGGTATGGAATATCATAAGCACAGGTGCGACCAGAACGGCAAAAATAATCTCAAGCAAAACCCCGCTACAAACAGCGATACTTCCGCCGAAGCGTAGGCGACGCTGCTGCTGGCTAAGGGTCAATACAAGTGCAAGTAGCCGTGGAAGCAATAACATGATTGCGGTTATAAGAAACAGAATCATAGCTTCTGTGGTCTTAAATACTGGCCATGTTGGCAGTAAGTACGCATCTAGGCTGTTGTCCGGGGCGAGTATGATTACGCGATTTATCGTCTGGGAAATAATTTGAGCTAGGCCGAGGGATAGCATAATTAACCACAAAGGGGATGCTACAAAGGATAGAGCCCCCATTAAAAAATGCATTCGACTTATCGGATGAATGCCTTTTGTGAATAATAATCTTAAGTGCTGAAGGTTCCCCTGGCACCAACGACGATCACGTCTCGCGTAGTCCAGAATATTCGATGGTAATTCTTCATAGCTTCCTTCACCGTCTGCAAGGTTCCAAACTTCGTACCCAGCGCGTCTCATCCATGCGGCTTCCACGAAATCGTGACTAAGAATAGCGCCGGATAGAGGTCCTGACCCAGACAGTTTTGGTAACTGGCAGTTCTTTATAAAAGGTTTTAGGCGAATAATCGCATTATGACCGAAATAATTACCTTCACCTAGTTGCCAGAAACTTCGACCGGTACAAAACATTTCCGAGCACATACGACCACTGAATTGCATCATTCTGGCAAATAGAGTGTCTTGATTTATAGGTAGTGTTACCATCTGAATAATGCCGGTAGATGGATTATTTTGCATCAGGTACGCAAGTTTTAGAAGTGCTGCTCCGGACATAATACTATCTGCATCAAGCACAATCATGGTCTCGTATTTGTCTGAATATTGTCTACAAAACTC
Source organism: uncultured Gammaproteobacteria bacterium (assembly GCA_905478855.1). Lineage (GTDB taxonomy): Bacteria > Pseudomonadota > Gammaproteobacteria > Arenicellales > CAJQKF01 > CAJQKF01. The sequence goes on along the minus strand of CAJQKF010000158.1, from coordinate 25,975 downwards.
CGCGATGTTGCCAACTTTTCGATCCGTGTTGGTTAACCGTCTTCGGTAGTGAATCAAATTCCCGTGATCGCCCAGCCGGAGTTTGAGGTCGTTAAAAAGTGTCTGCTCCTGCTGTGCGATATCTTCACTGGTTGTGTCGCTCAGTACATGAAAATGAAACTTTTGGGTTTTACCTGCAGACAGCAAAGATCTGACTGTTGATTCGAATCCATCTATCACTCGAACCGGATCTTCATTAAAAACCGGCATGACAACCGCCGTCTGAGAGTATAACGGCCCCTCGTTTGAATAATCTAATGGTGATGCAAATTGAACCGGATTGCGGCTGAATAGTTGGATGGTGAACCCGATAATGGCTGTCCAGAAGAATGTTGCCACTTGAGCAAAAATTATTGAGAATAATAGTAAAATACCGATAGAGACCGGTGTAACACCGTTGGCAATAATAATTTCAGACATTGTTAAAGTGCCTGCGATACTGGTGCAAAATACTAAACACAGATAGACAATCCGTCGCCAGTTACATTGACGATAGTGTTGTGATGTCGTTGATTTTAAGACGGTGTTGTTGACCGGTTCCATATTCGAGGCAATGTTGATAATTTATAAATGATGCAAATATTTGTGGACACATTCGTTGACACCAAAAATCCTTCTAGGTTCAATATTTAGTGGCACACCCTAGGAAATGGGTAGTTACTTGCTTGGGCTTGGGCTTGGGCTTTTCGGATTATTTAGATCTATCGGAATGCTTATAACGGCCGACAAACGTATTTATTGGCATGGAAAAATATTTCCTAGTGGAACGATGAGAGGATAATCGGGTCGAACACCTATGTGTTCAACTACAACATCCGTATAATTACCATCGAAAATTTCTTTTCATCGATTGAATGACTTCATTTTGTCTTGTATCGGCGTCAGGAATATGGATGCGTGAACATACTTATTCAATCGATCATTACTAAATACTATTTGAGCTAACTGCCCCGAATAAGAATTTATGAGCCCAATTGACAATACAAAGACTGTACGTGACCCCCGTTTAGATTTTTTCAGAGGGGTTGCGATGCTAATTATTTTTATTGCCCATGTACCGAGCAACAGGATTGCCAACTATATACCGGCTCGTTTTGGTTTTAGTGATGCCGCGGAAATGTTTGTCTTTCTGTCTGGCATGGCTGCAGCTATTGCGTTTGCCGGGACATATAGGCGTGCGGGTTTTGCCACTGGCACAGCCAGAATTGGCTATCGATGTTTCCAGTTGTACACAGCACATCTTGGAATGTTCTTTTTGATCGCGACCATCTGTGTACTGGCGAATAATCTGACCGACGGTCCCAACTACATAGGAAAACTAAACTTATGGCGATTTTTTCAAGACACGCCCGAGGCTATGATCGGGCTCTTTTCACTAACCTATGTTCCCAATTACTTTGACATTATGCCGATGTATTTAGGGGTGCTTGCGCTAGTTCCTGTGGTTATGGCGCTTGCGCGAGTAAACACTCGTTTAGTTCCGGTATTTTGTCTTAGTTTGTACGCGGCCATGTGGATTTTCGATTTATCCTTTTTGGCCGACTCTACCAATGGACGTTCTTGGTTTTTCAATCCTTTCGGCTGGCAACTCATTTTCTTTACCGGGTTTTGCCTGGGCACAGGTTGGATAAAACCGCCTCCGAGGTCAGCGGCGTTATTTTGGGGATGTGTGGTTTTTGTGTTGTTGTGCGTACCATTGGGCCGCTGGCAAATCTGGACACAATATGATTCATTAAAAGCGATGCATGGGATGTTAAGTCAGTTTTGGATCCATAAAACGAATTTTGGTTTGTTGCGTTGGTTTCATTTTCTAGCGCTAGCCTACATTGCGGTGTATCTGCTTCGCGGACGCTTATGGATATTACGCAGTAAAATATTAGCACCGATTATTAAAACCGGTCAGAATGCACTTCCGGTATTTTTTCTAAGCATGACGCTTTCTTATATCGCCGGAATTGCGCTGGATAGCATTGGCAGAACATGGCCAACGATTTGGCTCGTGAACCTATCTGGATTAGCAATTCTTTTGCTGGCGGCTTATGGGTTTGGTTGGTTTAAGCAGACGCCTTGGAAAAGAAAGCCGGTTCAAGTCAATGTTAAAGCTGGAATAAACCAACCCGAGAGTAAACATGCATAGCCGACTGTATGCATGCATGATTTCTTTCGTTTTTATAGTTATCGCATGGGGTAGTAACGTAAACGCATTACTGCTTGAGAATGAAGTTGTTGAAAGCTCGGCGTTGGAATCGGAATTAACTTCTGCAATCCGGTCAGCGGATAACTCTTCTGCTGGAATTATAGTGCCTGATGATAATCCTGACATTGGAAGTGCCATAGATAATTTACCTGATGCCGGTGGAACGGTTTATGTGCGGGCAAATAGCGGCTGTTATATCGTTAGAGACTCAATTCATATTGCTCGATCAAATGTTTCACTGATAGGAGAGCAAGGTGCTTTGTTATGCCTAGCCGATAATATACGTCAACCTGTCATTCTAATTGGCTCTCCAGCAAGAGATGTGCAACCGGATAAACATGTTTTCAATATTCGTGTATCTGGGTTTACCATCGATGGAAATCGAAGTAATCAGGGTGAGGGTGATGATGCAGAAGACGCGCGAGGCCGTCCCCATTTGAAAAATAACGGAATCTCCATTCATGGTGCCCAGCGTGTTTATCTTGATGATCTGGTATTACAAAATGCGCGTAGTGGAGGATTGGTCATCAGCCAGAAGTCTCGAACGATTTTTATAAACAATGTTGTATTTGCTGCCAATCACTTTGACGGTATTGCGATTGATGGTGGTCATGAAGTATTTCTCAGTAATTTTAAAGCCGAGCTAAACCTTGCCAGCGGAGTTTCTATCGATACGGGCAGCAGCGAAATTTACATGACCAATGGTCTACTGCAGAAAAACGCGCATAACGGCATTTTTATTCGCCACACACGCAGTGCTACGTTTCGGGGAATGGATATCAAAGACAATTGCCATCACGGAGTGTTTGCCTCTCACAGCGACGATGGCAGCCGTATCGTGCCGGGCTCTGGAGTTAATGAAGTTGCATTTTCCGACTTCAGTTTGTTACGAAACGGCAAGCCCGGGTTCTTTTATGGTTCCAATAGCACACCGCCCGGCGCATCATTACATAACAGCATATCAGATGCCCGAATTGGCGGAAATGCTGGAGGTCCTTTAGGAGGGGATAATCAGGGTTTGGCGGAACTGCATACTGATTTCACCTTATTTTCTGGCATCCTTCCAGGTCCTGTCGATAATCCATTTTGTCCGTAATTGAAGTCGAATTAGTTAATCAGATTGAATTGGCAGCAGAGCGGCTTCAATTTCCTGTAAAGGTGTACCAAGCGTTGAATTATTGCTAGTTTGCCTGGAAAGCAGCCCAACCTAGCTGTGATTTAATTATTTACGTTGCTAATGAATTTATCAAAATCCAAAGTTATCTTTATATTTATTCTGCTGATCACGATATGGCTGGGCTATGAATCAGGTTTACGAAGGGGTCTACTTTTTATCATAGCGGTGGGGTTAGGCTTTTCCCTCTATCATGCATCTTTCGGCTTTAGTGCAGCATGGCGAAGATTCACAGCAGATTTTGATGGACGGGGTTTGCGTGCACAAATGCTACTTTTGGCAATAGTAGCTTGTGTAGCGTTCCCGATGATTTCGGGAGGCGATGTATTTGGAAGAAATGTTAGCGGTTTTATACTACCCGTGGGTACATCCGTGATTGTTGGTGCCTTTATATTCGGCGTTGGTATGCAGTTGGGTGGTGGTTGCGGTAGTGGTACTTTGTTTACAGTAGGTGGTGGAAACACGCGGATGATACTCACTCTATTCGGGTTTACTGTGGGTTCGGTAATCGCAACATCTCATGTGCATGTTTGGCATGAGATGCCAGGTATTGGTCCGGTCTCTCTCATAAAGAAATGGGGTTGGCAGCTTGCGCTGATGGCTAATTTGACTACTTTTGCAGTGATAGTGTGGGTTACTTTAGTGTTGGAAAAACGTCGACATAAGAAGTTGTTGCCGCAAACTAAGTTTTCATCAACTTGGTCAATACGGTTACTACGTGGCCCTTGGTCACTTACCAGTGGTGCCTGTGCATTAGCGGTGCTGAGTATTCTGGTGCTGGTTTCTGCTGGACGGCCATGGGGTATAACATCGGCGTTTGCCCTATGGGGTGCAAAGATCGCAATGCTTATCGGTATTGATGTTACGCAGTGGCCATACTGGTCAGGTTGGCGATCTGCTTCGTTACAAAAAAGTGTTTGGAGTGATGTCACATCGATGATGAACTTTGGCGTGATATTTGGTGCGTTACTGGCGTCAAGTTTGGCAGGAAAATTTTGCCCACACTTCAAAATTTCCCGCTCAGCTATTGTGTCAGCAATTCTTGGCGGGGTACTGTTGGGTTATGGCGCGCGTCTTGCCTTTGGTTGCAATATAGGTGCTTATTTTGGAGGTATTATTTCCGGTTCATTACACGGTTGGATATGGATGGTTGCGGGGTTCTCAGGGAGTTATGTCGGAACGCGTTTACGTCCGATGTTCGGTCTAACCGTTGAAAAAGTTGAATTATAAAAGTATCAGGGCTTGCTTCGGTGGTGGTTTTTTCTGGTAGTGCGAATTGCGTCACAAATATCCTCACTCCTATTATCGAGAAATTTTCGGGCACCGAGCTCGCTGGGATGATAGGGGTCAAACTTTCCATTCTTTTTCTGAAAGAAATAGTCTGTATTATTTTCTGACATGTTCCTAGTCGTTTCAGTTACTCCACTAACAAGGGTGCAATGACTTGTTAGACTGTCATTAAACGCGTCCATCATTGCTTGTTGAGCAAGCTGTCGTTTGTCATTGGTGTTCGGCTTATGGGTTGGTATTGTTGTCAACAATATACAAGGGATGTCTTTGGGTATTTGTAACAACATATGTTCCAAATCCTGTTTTGCCAGAGCCGGTTCTTCATCCCACCGACCGGTTGAATTACCCAAGAAAAACATAATAAATAATTCTGGATCGTAATAACCGGGTCTGAACATAGCTTCAAAGGGTGATAGATGGGGCTCGCAAAATTTGTTATGTGGAAGCTCGCCTATTTGTTCAAATTTACGTTTTGAATCTTCATTCACACCTAAGGTACGTGCGTTTACACCCCACTTTGGATCCTTATCACATACCATGCCTTTGGATTTACCATCTCTAGCTATCCATGAATGTATTGACGTCGATCTAACACCGATGATTCCTGTCGACGCTGATATGTTCGGAAGATGTTGGTCATTGTTCCAGTAGGTTTCACATTGCTTATTGATGTCCTTAAAAAATCGCAGAAACGGACGTCCGCCGCCAAACGTCAACTGGGAATCGCCGAGAATTAAAAGCTTAGGCGATTCAAATGCTTGCGCACTAGTAACTGGCATTAATAAAATTAGCATAACAATAAATGTTATGACTAATGTGCATACTCGAAGGATTTGTGTATTCAAATTGAGAGGTACAAACAATTGTCGTAGGTTTTTGAACAACTTTAGTATATAAGTTTACCAGCTTAATGCAGTTGAAGTTATGCGATAGACGTCATAAGTGATGTCGATTACTTCTAGTTAATGAGTAAGAGCATAGCAAAACATTGAATTCTTTCCGACTTTATACACTTACTTTAAAAATCGCTATATCGTAAGTTGATCATTAGTGTTTCGGCTATATTAACTTTACTATACGTGATACGTTTTACCAGTAAATGTCCTTCGAAAAAAATTGATGCAAACCACTAAAGCACACGGTTCCTTTCTTTACGACCCGTTCGGAAAAGAATATCTGGATCTTTCTATGGGATTCGGTTCGGCGTTTCTTGGCCACGGAAATACGGTAGTGCGAGATGCATTGATAGCACAAATTCAAAGTCAATTCTCGCCTGGTTTTTTTACTACCCATGCCTATGAATCAGTAGTGCGGTCACTATCTAAGTGGTTACCTGTTAATCATAGAGTAGGTTCGATTTATAGCGGTGGTACAGAGGCTGTTGAAGTCGCTATGCGAATTGCCGCAGAAAACACTGGTCGAAAGTCGTTTGTTGGTTTTCGTGGAGCCCACCATGGACGCTCATGGTTAAACAGAGGTTTAGGGGGAGTGGCGGGTGCAGTTGGGTTTGCAGGCATTCACAGTTTTGCACTTTCAAGTCACGTTACATGTGAAGATTTATTTTCAAACTTTAGGGAGTTATTGCAAAACACTGAGCCTGCGGCAGTTTTTTTCGAGCCAATTCATATGTCTGACGGCGGCTTCATTCACTGTTCTCCCTCACTTGATAGGCTGATCGAAATTACCCAAGAATGCGGTAGTCTGGTTATTTTTGATGAATTACTTACGGGTGGGTATCGATGTGGGTCTCGTTTCTACTACGAGCAAACAGGATATATTCCTGATATTTTGGTAGCAGGTAAGGCCATTGGTGGAGGGTATCCTTGTGCAATAGTTAGTTTAGATAATGAGTTGAACTCTACGGCACCCGAAATAGGAGTACGCAGTACCTTCACAAATAATCCATTAGCATGTGTAGCAATAGAAGCGTCGATAGTGGAGTTGGAGAAATTAGAGCCGTTATCGCGAACTAAACAACTCTCCTCTATTGTGCAGGGAATTATTGAACCCCGATTTTTATTTGGTATGGGCGCTATGTGGTGCGTGGAGTGGCCAGATACGTTATCGTTGGTGCGGGATTTTCAAGTATTACAGGAGGCTCATATCGTGGTTAGCTTTAGCGGTCGATTTGCACGATTGTTACCTGCACTTGTTATCGACGATAAACAGCTGGCAAATGCGTGTGAGTTGATTAATAGGCTCTGTCTACAGGCACACAACTGTTAAAAGCCTTGTTTACTATACCAGTTAGGCTATCGTATAGAAGATAGCTAGCGTCTAAGACGTAGGACATTGGTATCGGTGAATTTCATGTCTTTGAAGATATGATCGGCCAACGTTATAGCGTTACTTGAGGCTGGCCCGAAAAATGTTGTCCAGTCTTCGTTATCAAATTGGTCGAACATTAACATCCGCCCAGTAGACTTAATGGACCCAACCAGCCTATTTGCTACCCCGGGTTTTCTTGTGGTCTGAATGGTAACGATCCTGCCGACATGTCTTACTGTAGCCCGCAGTACATCTTTACCGCCACTTACTCTTGTGAATTCAGCACTCCAAAAACCGTTTAAATTGGGCCCGACAACGACAGTTTCTTCAGGCGCGGGGGTTAAACTACCGCTCAGTCCAGCAAATTCTGGTGTAGTTATGGGCTGTTCTACGACTTCGGTTATTGCTTCTTCTGCGGGTTGTTCGATTGTTTCCGTAACAATATTATCTGTACTATTATTGGCTGCGACATTACCGATGTTTGCACCACCACTGCTACTATCTCCACCACCACAGGCAATTAATACCACAGCTACAAGGAGTAACGAAATGGCTGTTTGAGCTATCGGGCGTTGTACTGTTTGCGTTTTCATTTTCCTACATGAATAGGTGAAACCAACGTGTGGTGAGGTTAGGATCGTTTGGTGATACGACAATCATTACATATTTGTAAGCATACATCATAACGAAGATGAACGGTGTCATAAAAACGAGTTATGTTAATACCTTGTCATTAGGCGGTTCAAAGAGGTGACTAAGCTTATCTGAGATTGTAGTGCTAGTTTCTATGAGCCAAATGACTGCCGGGTGGGAGTTAACTTCGTGGTTATGGTGTCGATTTCTAGTCGGCTTTAGTATTGATTGGAAACTGTTTTTTCTCGCCAGAACACGAACAGTCCAGAGAAAATAATAATACTTATACCAAGCCATTTCATTGCATCTGGAAAATCATCAAATATCCAGAATCCCAAAATAGTTGCGGTGACAATTTCAAGGTATTGAAAAGGCGCAAGTATGGATGCAGGTGCGTGAGCGAAAGCCGATACTAGGAATAGGTGAGCGACTGTTGCGGTTATTCCAACGCCGAGTAAAAGTAACCAGTATTTACCCTCTGGTATTACCGGATCAAAAGTGACTGAACCACTACCATCGAAAGCGTAAAGTATGGCTACTGTAAAAATAGCTCCGGACAACCCGGAATAGAATTGCATAGCCAATGCACCCGTTTTGTGTACCATCGAACGTGTAAGTATTAGATAGCATGCAAACATCACAGCACTGCCTAACGGTAATATAGCCGGCCATCCTAATGTTTCAAAACTTGGGCGGATGACGATTAAAGCGCCAACGAAACCGACGGCACACGCAAGGTAACGTCTCCACCCAACTTTTTCACCAAGAATGAGCCCGCCCAGTAGTGTAAGAATGAGCGGTTCAACAAAGAAAATACTTATTGCGTCGGCGATAGGCATATATTGTATAGCGGTAAAAATACAGATGGTGGCGCCGGCAATAAAAATTCCACGAACAGCGTGTTTCCAGATATCAGCAGTTACAATTCGCAGTGAGTGGCCAAGGATGAGGATAGGGATTAATAAACCACAGGATTGAATAATAAAACGAGCCGCAGTAATTTGTGCGCTGGGAATTGCGCTTCCCGATAGTTTGGCGAATGTGTCAATGACTGGCCCGAGAAGCGCGTAGGCACACATCAGCAAAATACCGCGAACTATTGGGCTATTATTATGTATTGTCACTGTCAATTACCGAGTAGGAGCACCAATATTGGGATAAACGAGAGTTAGTGTGTTGGAGTATATCGAGAAGATTGTGTTCCGTATTTATTGAAAGCGACCTAATAATCCGGATCATAGACGGATAGTATTAGTGATTGATGTAAATGGCGGTCGGATTACCTCAGAAGTTGTACATAACATGTATGATAAAAAGGACGCCATTACGTTATGCAACTATTTTAATTATTAGCTAGGAGATGTTTGAAAATGTTTAGAAAAACAATAATTGTATTCATCGTATCGTTATTAATGAGCTTTACAGCAATGGCGGGATGGAATCCTGATGATGATGATAGTGCTGGTGGTAGCTATAATGATGCGAAGATAGAGGATGCTGTATCGGCTTTTTTCAATGAAGATCCCGGTATAAAGAAGTTTTTTGATAACGCTTATGGCTTTGCAGTATTTCCAAGTATCGGTAAAGGTGGGATTGGCATAGGTGGGGCAGCCGGAAAGGGTAAAGTTTATGCCAATGATGAGTATGTAGGTCGAGTCAAAATGAAACAATTTACCATTGGGTTTCAGTTTGGTGGGCAGAAGTACCGGGAAATTATTTTCTTTAAGAATAAAGATGCGTTTGACAAATTTATTACAGGAGATTTTAAATTTGGTGCCCAGGCGTCTGCAGTGGCTGCCACCTCAGGTGCATCTGCTGATGCGGCGTATAGTGACCAGGTTGCAGTATTCACATTAACCATAAAGGGTTTGATGTATGAAGCAACGATCGGTGGTCAGAAATTTAAATTTCAAGGTATCTGATTCAATTGATGTGGCTAGACTATATCCCGTTTAGACGGTTCTGTTAACCAGTATACTATTGCGGCAACGGTTGGTTAATTATGCCCACAATACGAAATACAGTAGCCGTATTGAAAGGTGACGGTATCGGTATTGATGTGACAGATGCTACGTTGGCGGTCATCGAAGCTGTTCGCAAGCGTGTTACCGGTTTTAAGTTGGATTTTAAATTTTATGAAGCAGGCGCGGGTTACTTTTCCGAAACCGGTAACGATATTGCTGATGGCGCTGAGAAGGAAGTTGGCGATGCGGACGCGATGTTTCTTGGCGCAATAGGCTTACCCTCCGTTCGGCATAATGATGGAACCGAGATTTCACCTCACCTTAGAATTCGGGAAATATACCAACTCTATGCAGGGGTTAGACCGGTTAAAGCGTATCGGAACGCTCCCCAGCGATTAGCCGCTCCACAAGCAAAGCTAATAGACCTGGTTATACTTAGAGAGTCAACGGAAGGCCTTTTTTATTCAGCAGCGGTGCATAATCGGCCAACGATTCTAACTAACGATGAAGCTCAGGATGTCTTGAGAATTACTCGATCAACGACAGAAAAATTGATCGATTTTGCCTTTCAATTGGCAATAAAACGGAAGGAACGGGGTGGCAAAGGGATTGTTACTTGTGTGGATAAGGCTAACGTATTTCGTTCAATGGCCTTCTTTAGGCAAATATTTGATGAGCGGGCGAGTCATTTTCCGCATATAGCGAAGCATTACAATTATGTTGATGCTCAAGCGTTGGATCTAATTCGCAAGCCCTGGGATGCCGATGTTTTAGTAATGGAAAATATGTTTGGGGACATATTGTCTGATTTGGCTGGAGGTTTGGTTGGCGGTATGGGAATGGCATCTTGTGCGGAGATTGGTGATCAACATGGACTGTTTCAACCTGCGCACGGCAGCGCTCCAGATATTATGGGTCAGGATAAAGCTAATCCGCTGGCGGCAATATTGAGTGGCGGGTTAATGCTGAATTATCTTGGTGAACGTTCTCAGTGCACTGCTCTGGATGATGCCGGAATGCTTATAGAAGCTGCAGTGGATAAAGGTTTCGCCGAGGGGCGTATTCGCCCAATGGAGTTTGGTGGGGATATGGGAACAAAAGCGGTGAGCAACGAAATTATTTCTATCATTACTGAACAATAAGCGATAACAGCAGGTTTTTATTTAATGGGTATTGTATTAGGTGCAATTGCTGACGATTACACGGGTGCTACGGATTTAGCGAATACTCTCGTTCGCAATGGAATGCGAACAGTGCAATTACTTGGAGTTCCAGAAAAGGATGTGGATATTGGAGATGCAGACGCTGTTGTCGTTGCACTTAAGAGTAGAACAGCACCAATGCATATTGCCGTGAATGAGTCGCTTAAATCGGCAAATTGGCTATTGCGCAAAGGTGCATCCCAACTGTTTTTTAAGTACTGTTCCACCTTTGATTCCACAAAGCATGGAAATATAGGACCAGTTGCTGATGCATTACTTCAGCTTTTGGATGCAAAGCTCGCATTTGTTTGTCCTGCCTTTCCAACCACAGGTCGAACTATCTATAACGGACACCTTTATGTTGGGAGCCAGTTATTATCTGAATCCCCAATGAAAGATCACCCCTTGACCCCAATGAAGCAATCATGTCTAGTGTCGTTAATGTCAGGACAAACTGCAAACAAGGTTGGTTTGATCCCGTGGCAAATTGTAAATCAGGGTGTTGAGGAAATTCAGCGATCGGCGCAAAAACTATCGTCGAAAAACTGTACTTATATGGTCGTGGATGCTTTGCAGGACGCGGATCTGTTATCGATAGGCCAATCTGTAAAAAAGCATCAACTAATTACGGGTGGCTCAGGCGTTGCTATTGGTTTACCGCAAAATTATCGCGATCAGGGTTTGATTGAAAATGCCAAGGCCGCAAGTATGCCGGAAGTATACGGAAAAACTCTAGTAATTGCGGGTAGTTGCTCGGTGGCAACAAGGGCTCAAATTAATCACGTCAAGAATAAGTGGCCAACCTATAAAGTTGATCCGGTAAGCGTGATCACATCAAAGACTTTGTTGGATGACATCGCAGACTGGATTTTGAAACAGCCTGGAGACTTACCTGTATTAGTTTATAGTTCGGCGAAACCTTCAGAAGTCTCTGCCGCGCAGAAAGCACACGGTGGTGAAAAAGTAGGTGAGCTTATTGAAAGGCTTTATGGTGAGCTTAGTGTGCGAATGGTATCAGCCGGATTCACCCGACTAATAATAGCTGGGGGAGAGACATCCGGAGCTGTGGCAGGAGCATTGGGCATAAAAAGCTTACGTATAGGCCCAGAAATTGACCCGGGTGTTCCCTGGACAGAGTCCGTAAGTACAACTCCAATTGCTCTGGCGTTGAAGTCTGGAAACTTTGGTGGTGAAGCATTTTTTGAAAAAGCGAGTAATATGCTTCCATGAAAGACGCACAAATTAAAGATGATATTGTCAGGCTCGCCCGGTCTTTGTTTGATCGTGGACTTTCATTTGGTTCCAGCGGTAACATCAGTGTGCGCACACAAGATGGCTGGCTTATGACACCAGCTGGAAGCAGTATGGGAAGTTTAGATCCGGAAAGGATTTCACGACTGGACCGTGACGGCAACTGGTTGTCTGGTGATCAGCCAACAAAGGAATCTTTTCTACATATGTCTATGTATGGCAAACGTAGTAAAGCGAATGCTATAGTTCACTTACATTCCACTCATTCAGTTGCGGTTAGTTGCTTGCATGATATTGATACAAATAATGTTTTGCCACCGCTAACCGCCTACTACGTTATGCGAATTGGTACCCTACCATTGATTCCGTACTTTGCCCCTGGCGATATTAATTTGGCAAAAGCTGTTGGCGAGATGGCTTCAAAGCATCATGCTGTGTTGCTAGCGAATCATGGCCCGGTAGTCGCTGGGACATGTCTTGAGGATGCTGTTTACGCCACAGAGGAGCTTGAAGAAACGGCCAAGTTGTTTTTATTGTTGCGCGGTCACGCAACTAAGCCTCTAAGTGAGACTCAAGTAATTGATTTGAAAAATAAATTTCCTAATAAGAATTGAGGTGCAATGTGTTTGCGGTAACCGTAGCGTTTGTTGTTCAGGTTGAGTGGGTCGATGCTTTTATATCAAGAGTGTTACGACAGGCTGAAGACTCGTTAACATATGAAGATAATTGTCATGTTTTTGACGTTTGTCGTGATAGTAAAATACCGAATCGTATATTTCTATATGAGGTATACACAGACGAAGAAGCATTTAAAATACATCTAGCCAGTGAGCACTATTTATCATTTGATCAAGAAACAAAAACCTGGGTGCAGAGCAAAACCCCTGAGTTTTTTAATCGTCTGTAGTTACGTAACTTATCCAGTCTGGCGTTTGCAAGGGAAAGGTTAACTAACTCGATATTGTGGCCGTCTAATGATGCAAACGAGATGCAAAGTCGATATGGATGTTCGTGGTGTTCGGCCTGCGCACTGACTATTCGATAGTGGGTCGCTTTAGCAGGTTCTAAAGTAAGAAGCGCTCGTCTATGGGAACGAATCGATCTGCTGCGTTAATCAGGCTTTGTGAAGTTAGACCGGGCACACCGTAGACCCATGTGTTTATGCCATGGCGCTTTTTTAGTTTGAGTAGAAGTAAATCGAAATCCCCATCGCCGGATAGCAGCACTACCGTGTCCACCGCCTCACCTGCGTCTAGCGCATCAATAGTGATGCCCACATCCCAGTCACCTTTGGAAGAGCCGTCACTGCGTTTAATATATGGTTTTAACTTTACAGTGAAGCCGATACTTCGCAAAGCGGTCTGGAAACGGTGTTGTCCATCGTCGCCGCGGTAGGTTGCGTAGGCATTTGCACTAACGATTTCGCCTTCGGTGCTAAGCTCATTCCAGAACTTATGGTAATCGAATGAGCGTCGGTAGGTATCCCTTGTCGTATAGTAAACGTTCTGGACGTCTGCAAAAACCGCTATACGATTAGGTTTCATTAATATGCTGGTGGGTTGTTGAATCTATTTTGCGACGGCTTGTTTATCGTTTCCGGATGGACGACGTCTGCCGCGAGTTTTTGAACCCGGACTAGCATTTTGCTTCTTTCGCGTATCACCAGATCCATTATTTTTTTGATGAAATCGTCGCTGTGGTTTCTGGACCGCTGGTTTAGATTCCGGTACATCGTGTACCGGTTCAAAATTATCGACTAGTTTTCGCTCTAGCTTTTTGTTTATGAGCTTCTCAATATCGGTAAGGTGTTTGATTTCATCCGCACTAACTAAAGACACAGCATGCCCTGTTGCGCCAGCTCGGCCGGTTCGACCGATTCGATGAACATAGTCTTCGGGTACATTAGGGAGGTCAAAATTAACCACCTGGGGCAGTTGATTAATGTCCAGTCCACGAGCCGCAATGTCAGTCGCTACCAAAACCCGTATCTTTCCGTTCTTAAAAGATTCCAAAGCTTTTGTTCGAGCACTTTGACTCTTATTGCCGTGTATCGCCATCGAATCAATGCCCTTCTTTTCGAGATGAGTACACAATCTATTCGCGCCATGTTTGGTGCGGGTGAAAACCAGTACTTGATGCCAGTTTTTTTCCTTAATCAGATGGGTTAGGAGTGCGGACTTTTGCTTCTTATCAACAGGGCAAACAAGTTGCTCAACCGATACTACTGTGGTGTTTCGAGGGCTTACCGAAATTTCTTCCGGGTTATTAACAATACCCTTTGCCAGCTTGCGAATATCGTTTGAGAACGTAGCGGAGAACATGAGTGTCTGCCGTTTCTCTGGTAGTAATTTAATTATCTTCCGAATATCGTGAATAAAACCCATATCTAACATTCGATCGGCCTCATCAAGTACGAGGATTTCAAGTTGGTTAAAGTTAATGGCCCTTTGCTGGAACAGGTCTAGAAGTCGACCCGGTGTTGCAACCAGAACATCGACACCCTTTCTAAGTTTATCGATTTGCGGGTGTGCGCCAACGCCACCAAAGATAACGGCAGATTTTAGCGGCAAGAACTTGCTGTACATTTCTACGTTAGCACCGACTTGTGCCGCCAATTCACGTGTTGGAGTTAGTACGAGCGCTCTGACATGTTTGTTTTGAGAGACTTCTCCTGCTGAGAGAAGCTGTAGAATGGGTAGGGTGAAAGCAGCTGTTTTACCGGTGCCGGTTTGTGCCGCGCCCATAACATCCCGACCATTTAAAATGGGTGGGATTGCTTGTGCCTGAATGGGTGTAAGGCTTGAATAGCCTTTCTCGCTAATAGCGTTGAGTATGGGCGTGTTAAGGCCCAAAGTAGAAAATTGCATGAGGTACTCTGAAAAATGAGGGAGGGATAATGCTTATGTCCCAATGATACACGCTCTCGGGTCACTCAGCTATACTCACACTCATTAAATAGTTGATTTGGGGGCAAATAGTTGGCAATTTGGGTTGATGGTGATGCATGTCCTGTGGTGATTAAGGAAATTTTATTTCGAGCGGCAGAGCGAAGTAAGGTTCATGTCACTCTTGTGGCCAATCATGCTTTGGAGATACCGCGTTCACGATTTGTGTCATTTCTGCAAGTATCTTCCGGGTTTGATGTGGCAGATAATGAAATCGTAAAACGTCTGAGTAGTGGTGACCTTGTGATAACTGGTGATATCCCGTTAGCGAGCGATGCCATTGAAAAAGGTGCGACGGCACTGAGTTCGCGAGGGGAGCTTTTTACTCGCGAGAATATCCGTGGTCGCCTAAATATGCGTGACTTTCTGGATACATTGCGCTCGACGGGGGTGCCCACGGTAGGACCACCTCCATTGAATCATCGTGATCGACAGCTGTTTGCCAATCATCTCGATCGCTGGTTGGCTGAATACATATCGAAGAATCAACCCTAAACAGAATAGATAAATGCTTTTAGGCCGGCTCAATGCTGGATGTGAACCACGATGCATTCGTAACTAGCTTATTATGTTGAGAATGTAAGCCACTTAATTCGGCGCTACGTCGCGTATAGGCTAACCATTCGGTATCCGCCCACATCGCGGTGCGTTTATGTTCACGATCAGCAGCATTGCGGTACACCCAGATATGAATAAATTCATTGGGGTTTCCGGTTTCGCCGATTGCGAAAAGTAACGGCTGACCGAGATGCCGTTCTTGGGGTGCGCGTCCATATTGTTCATAGATGTCGAGGTGCGCTCGTAATTTGCCCGGTTTGCAGCGATAAGTCCTAAGGTCAAATAACATGATTGGGTTTGATTTCTGAAAAATTTTCGGTCGGTTAGAGAGTAGAGCATAGTGTATTGTTCATGCTTGGATCAAGCAGCAGAGGTGCGCACAGATTGGTTGCAATTAGGACGTATAATAATTCGTATACGCACTCAGTTACGTCGAAAGCAACGATTCCGAGTGTTCAGTAAACCAGACTAATAAGGCGATGTAATGTCAGAATTCGATATTATGGATGTTTATGGCAGCGTAGATGACGAACTTGCTGCCCGAGTTGAAATATTTTGGGCGAAGCATAACGCCATAGTGTCCGCAATCGATGCTAAGAGTCGTATACCTGAAGTGGCAGTGGTTGCCATGAAAAATGGAGAGCTTTGCGGTGTTGGTTCAGTTTTCAAGGTGTTTCATGAGCCGCTCGGACATTATTTTTATGGATTTCGCTGTTTCATCGCCGCAGATTTCCGTCGACAGGGTCTTGCAATAGAACTTGTTAATTCTGTTTATGCCAACCTAGACACGTCATATAGTATCGATGGACAAAAGAAACCGATTGGAATTATCGTGAATGTCCAGCATCAAGGGCTTAATCAGAGTCTGAGTGAAGCCGTAAGATCACGCTCTGGTTTGATATTTGTCGGTTATGATTCTCGTGGTCGTCAGATTAGAGTGCGTTATTTTCGTAATGCGCGGATTATGAACCGTGTATTAGAAGTGTAAAGGTCGGCCTGAATGTGATTTTTTCTGGCCTTCTCAGAAGTGCCGCTGTGCAATTTTCTTACTAATTTTTCCTAAGCTTACAGAGGATAGAGCCGTTGATACTCGTATTGATAGTTCCACATGTCTCTGATTTTTAGACAATAGCTGTAACGATTTGCGCTGAAATGGAATCTGATTGATCGGATTAGTTAATTTTTTTTGTGCTAACCTAGGGAAGTAACCGAAACTAAAAATTAACAACAGGTTGAATGCGTTCATAGCGATGATTCATGTTGAGCCGAGAGTTTGGTGTGGAAGTGGTAAGAAATATTCGAAAAATAGTATTGCTGATAAGTTTTCTCTGCTGCGTTTTTGGCGCATCGGCAGATGACTTGAAGTTTGAGGTTTCGAGTTGGGTGGTTAAGGGCGAGAATCCGTTAAGCGAGCGCAAGACAACTGGAATCCTTAATGCCTACCTGGGTGCTCACGTTGGATTAGATCGTTTAACGGAAGCGACTGAGTTGTTGCAACTCGCGATTCGAGATGCGGGTTACACCTTTTATCGAGTGGATCTTCCGCCGCAAACTCTTGAAGGGGGTGTGGTTGAGTTGTCTATATTCCCGTTTGTTCTGGGTAACGTTAGCGTAGCAGGCGCGATCCATCACGATGAAGAAAATATCCTAAATTCCCTGCCGGGCTTGGTTAAAGGCGAATCCCCGCGTGCAGAAAAGCTTTCTCGCCAGCTTGGCCTAGGTAACTTAAATCCATCCGGCGGGCTAAGTTGGTGTTTGGGTCGAGCACTGAATCGGGTCAACTTGATGCTCGGGTTGATGTGTCGGATCGAGATCCTAAAAGAGCCTATGTGTGGTTAAGTAATACCGGTGATGACGATACCGGAGAATATCGGATGGGTGTGGGTTATCAGAACCACAATTTCTTAAATCGGGATAATCAGTTAACCCTGACATACACAACGTCCCCGACGGAGTCGTCGAAAGTATCCCAATACGGACTTAATGTTCGTACGCCTCATTACCGCTCAGCCGGTATGTTTGATATTTTTGCTATCCATTCGACATCCGATACGGGCAGAGTCGCTGAGTTTTTCGACGTGCGAGGCGGCGGAGATATATACGGTGTGGGCTACAGCACCGTCATCCCTAAGACCGGGGATGCGAGTAAGGTGATCCGTGTGGGTTTGAGTGATAAATCTTTCGATAGTGACATTAATTTTCTCGGAACACCAATTGGTGTTGATGTTCGCAGTAGACCGTTATCGTTTTTCTATCGGGTTGATCTTGAAAAAGATACTTTTGTTTCAGAATTCTCTTTGCAGGCCGTAAAAAACCTATCTTCCGGTGCAAATAATGATGACGCAACGTATGCTGCAGCCCGGGCAGGAGCCGATGCGGATTGGAGTCTGTTCCGTGCAGAAGCCGGTGCCCAAACGACATTTAATAACTGGACTTATGGAATTAAGTTTGAAGGCCAGTATGCTGACGAGCCACTCATTTCAGGTGAGCAATTTGGAGCCGGTGGTGTGCATAGTGTGCGTGGATTTCGAGGTCGTGAGATCGCCGGTGACAAGGGCGCTCGATTAGGCTTGACTATTACTGCACCCAAATTACGGTCGGGGCTGAAATTTGGTTGGTTTTTCGATGCGGGAACGGTTGAACGAGTCAGTCCTTTACCTGACGATAGCGGTAAGGACTCGATTTCCGGCACGGGTATAAGTCTCAACTGGCAGTGGAGCAGGCAAATTCAGATGGATGCTCATTTTGCCCATGTATTAAATGCCGCCGATCAGGATGTCGGAAGCAACACACAGGAAGGTGACACGTTCGTGCATTTTAATTTGTCCTGGTTCTTTCAGTAATGAACGGCGCATGTATGAGTAAGATTATGGATAAAAACGTATCTTGGCTAATCCCCTGGCTACTGGTGCTGATGTTTACTAACAGCGCTTGTGCAGCGACAGAGTTCGTTGGCAAGGTGGTGTTTTCTAAAGGTGCAGTATCGGCGCGAGGAGAGACTAACGTTCCGCGCTTGCTGGGCTGGGATAGCCCGGTCTATCGCAATGATACAATTACCACAGGTAAGAAAAGCTTTACCGTTATTCGTTTTAATGATCAAACCAAGATGTCTCTGCGCCCGAACAGTGAGGTTATTATTGATAAATACAATGATAAAGCGGGTCAAGAAGAAGCGGAGTTTAGTTTGGTTAAGGGCGGACTTCGTGCTCTGACCGGTTTGGTGGGAAAACGTAAGCCGCAAAACGTTCGATTTAAAACTCGTCAAGCCAGCATCGGTATTCGTGGCACCGATTTAGTATTGCGTTACTGTGAAAAAAACGAATGTGAATTGGAAGAGTTATCATTGGCTGGCTTTGAGCCGGTTAAAACCAGTTGTGCCAGCAAGATAGAAGGGCAACCACCAGGGTTTTTCTTTGCCGTACTAGACGGAAGTATTTATTCCGAGAAAAACGGTAGTCGTGTAGAACTTGACGCGATTTCAGCCGGATACGCAAGTGAGAAGGAAGTCAGTTGTATTAGTCTTGTGCCACGTTTCATTGTTCATGATGAATACCTGAATACGATAAACCAGGATACGTTGATACTGGAGTTATTCCAGTTCATCGGAGACAACAACGAGTTCCCATCCTGTGAAATTCTATAGTCGAAGCTATTTACGCTAGCGAGAAGGAAGATGAAAATGAATCGAAAAAAAGTTAATTGTAACCGCAGATCTGTGGAAGAACTAAGATCTGCACGTATCACTTTTCGTCAGTCGCTCATAGCGGCAGCCATATCGACAACACTGGCTAGCCAGGCGTCGGCCAATCCTCAAGGACCCTCGGTTGTTGCGGGGGCCGCGAATATCAGTTCGACGGCATCTGGGCAGATGCTGATATCTAATACGCCGGGTGCGATTATTAACTGGCAGGGCTTTTCCATAAGCCGCGATGAGATTACCCGTTTCGTTCAGCAAAATGCTGGGTCTGCTGTACTGAACCGAGTGATCGGTAACCAGCGTTCGGATATCTTCGGTAAATTGTTATCTAACGGCCGTGTGTTTTTGGTTAACCCTAACGGCATCGTCTTTGGTGAACATGCGATTATTGATACGGCAGGATTGATAGCATCGTCGCTAGATATCAGCGATGCGGATTTTATCGCCGGCAAAATGCATTTTGAAGGTGACAGAGGAGAAGTACGAAACCACGGTTATATTCGGGTAAATAATGCCGGTGAGGTGATGCTAATTGCCCCCGATGTTACGAATACCGGAATTATCCGAGCCGATGATGGGCAAATTCTATTGGCCGCCGGTCGCAGTATTACCATCAGTAATCTGGATCTGGAACATATTGAATTTGAGGTTCAAGCGCCTGGAGATAAGGTGCTTAATCTCGGTAGCATTGTAGCCAAGAATGGCACGATTGCCTTGTTTGCCGATACCCTGGTTCATGGCGGCAGCATAAGTGCGAATCGAATCAGCCGAGATAAAGATGGAAGAGTACGTTTACACGGAACCTCAACTGTAGATATTAACGGCAGCATTAGCAGTCGTGGGCGCACCGTTGCAGGTGGTGATATCGCCATAACCGGTGACAACATTAAACTGACTGCCACACGGATCGATGCGAGCGGAAAAGACGGTGGTCGAGTCCGTATCGGTGGTGATTATCAAGGTGTGGGTGATTTGCCGCGATCATCCAGAACAAATTTAGACGCAACCACCCAAATCCATGCAGACGCATTAACCCGGGGCGATGGCGGAGAAGTTGTTGTCTGGTCGGATGGCGATACACAAACTCATGCACAAATTACCGCAACCGGTGGTTCGGTCAGTGGCGATGGTGGGTTGGTGGAAACCTCCGGAAAGCAAACTCTGGCATTTGGGCAACCTGCCGATGTAAGTGCAACAGATGGAAAACCGGGCACATGGCTGCTAGATCCGGAAGACATTGTTATTGGTGGTGGTGAAGCAGATTCAATCTCGTCTGCATTAAATAACGGCAGCAATGTCAGCATAAAAACATCCGACGGTGGCAGTGGTGAAGGCAACATAACGGTAGCAGCAGCCATTGAAAAAACCGAAGGTGACGATGCCTCCCTAAAGCTTGAAGCGCATAACAATATTGATGTTAATGCACCGATATCTTCAACTAGCGGCGAACTAAATGTTACATTGAATGCAGGAGATGCGGTTCATGTAAACGCCTCTATCAGCACTAACGGTGGATCGTTTAAACAGGTGATTACCGAGCTGGATATAGAGATACCGACCAGCAACGAATCTGATGACGCGCCCGATGACTCTCAAAGCGAGCGAGAGCTGGTTGCTGTTGAGCCGGAAGCGATTAGTGAGCCAGATGACAGTTCTGCAGAGCCTGATACCGATGCAGAATCAGCTGAAGATACCGAATTAGCAGCCATTGAAGACGCTATCCTATCCCAGCCTGTGGTAGATCCAATCATTGAACCCGAAGTTAACATCAACGTTCTAGGTGAACAACCGGACGATGGAGTCTTTAAGGAATCGATGAATGTGCTGGTTGATGCAGATATTATTACTAATGGTGGTGATGTTTTTGTTGATGCTGGTGCATTGGGCGATGTGGCCATTTTTGAATCCATTGATAGTAGCAGCGACAATGGCGAAGGTGGGCATGTTACGGTTCTCGGCCAACGAGTTGGTCTGTTCGAAGATGCTGAAATCGATGCCTCTGGAAGCACCGGTGGTGGTGAAGTTTTATTCGGTGGAGATCAACAGGGTGAAAATCCCGACGTGCGTAACTCGGAAGATGTGTTTATCTCATCCGGTGCAAGCATTCATGCCGATGCCACCGACAACGGCGATGGCGGTAGGGTAATCGTGTTCGCCGAAGGCTCGGCGAATATCCTAGGCCAGTTATCTGCGCGTGGTGGAGAAAATGGTGGCGATGGTGGCTTTATCGAAACCTCGGGTAAACGCTATATCCGTGTTACAGAAGCCCCCGACGCAGGTGCATCGGCAGGTGAGGGCGGCACCTGGTTGATTGATCCCTATAATTTAACAGTGCGCGATGAGGTTGAAGGCGACGCTGAGGATGCCACCTATTCTGGTGAAGAACCAATAACCTGGTCAGGTGCAGGTGACGACACAGAATCCTATCTTTATACTGGAACACTCATTGGTTCTTTTAAATATGTAGATCATGTGATTATCGATGTTGATGCAGCTGGTGATACGGAACTGGGAAACTTAACCTTCGAATCGAATATTAATGTCGGTAAGTATTCTTATTTAGACGGGAAAACGTTAACACTCCAGGCTGACGGCGATATTACCGTTACAGGTGGATTATACGGTTCCTCTATTTATGAAACTTATCGGGCTCTCGGCGACATAAGTATTATTGCTGATAATGATAAAAATGGAATAGGCGCCGTGACTATACTTGGTCAAGATCGCCAAACACGTATCGATACGAGGCACACTCTTAATATTAGTGGTGCATCGGTAGCCATTTTGGGTGGTGATCAGGAGGGCGAGTATGTGTCTATCTCTACTGATACACTTACTATTGATGCAATTGATTCTGGCCCAAGCGGTGCAAACGATATTGTAATTGCTGGAGGATCGGGTGGAAATGCCAGTGTTTACATTACAACCTCCACGACTAGTGTTTTTGGCAACGACTTCACTTTGCAGGGTGGTAGTGCTGGTGATGGCGGAGCCTACGCTCAATTAATCGCCTATGGCTATGAAACCTTCGATGCACAAATTGATGGTGATCTTAAAGTGTTGGGTGGAACTAACGGTGACGGGAATTTTGCAAATTTAACGGCCTATAATATTATTCTTGGCGCTTCTAGTGTTGATGGGGCAGTGCCGATGGTAGTGCTTAATGATCTGTTAGTGCAGGGCGGTGCAAGTGGCAGCAATAATTACGCCTCTATATATAGTTATCGTGGGTTTGATGCTCAGCTATCTGGAGATGTGAATGTACTAGGTGGCGGTGGGAGAGATAATTCTGCATCATTTGACAGTAATAAAGACTTAACTCTGACTGCAGCAGGTGATTTTATCGTTAAAGGTGGGTCGGCTGAAGATACCTTTGCCAGAGTACAAAGCCGAACTGGAATGGATATAGAGGCGAAAAGTATTCTAGTAGAAGGCGGCTCTGGTTACGGAGCTTTCGCCCAATTGAAAACCCGAAATACGCTAGCTTATGGGGCTGGTTATGTTTTTTCTCAGAAAATTACAGCAACTGATGGTTCAATTTCTGTTATCGGTGGCAGTGGTGAACGTGCATTCGCCGAAATAGGTTTGGACTTAAATTTTTACAATGGAAGTGACTACAGCTCTTCAAATGTAATACAAGAAGGATATCAAGAGCTTTCTGCAAGCAGCGATATAACCGTGATGGGCGGATCGAATGATGGTGCGACTGCTGCCGTAGTTTTACAACAAACTTTAAATGAGAAGGGGCCTTCTACGGGCGATGATGTGGGCACTGTTACTCGCACTACCAGGCTGCTTGGTAATCAATCGTTGACTAGCGGTGGCGGTATAAATGTACTTGGTGGAAGCCATTCCGGTGGACATGCTAGCGTTGATTTTACTCAGGGAGTAGGGCTCGAAAATGCAGATAACGTGGATGTGTGGAACCTGGATCTGGATGGGATGCAACGTATCAATGTAACTGACAATATTTACATAAATAGTTATGCCTCGACTGCACAGATAGATGCAGAGCAGCTGGCGTTTGCCTATGAGGATGGCCCATTGCTGCTCACATCCACTTTAAATCTTACTCGAACTAATAAACAATACGTTAATGCGGACGTATTAAATATAACGGCAACCAACGGTGATGCGGGTATATTTACCGGTGGTGCGAGTTATGGTGGTGATCAGTCTATTGCTGTAAATGAGGTTAATTTAATTTCCACTACTACTAGTGGGGCTAGAGCGGAGATTTTTCTGCGAGACCCAAATACCGAACATGATTTCTCGTTGAATGCAGATGATCTCAATATGACTCAGGCAAATGGAGGAATCACGAGTATCAATAATCAAGGTACTGTTTCCAATCTCATTCTTGATGATCTCACCGGTACTGGCGAAATTACAGGAAACTTCGATATAACGGTGAATAACTTATTGTCCCCCGGTAATTCGCCAGGAACATTGAATTTACCCACGCTAACTTTAGGTACAAGTGCAACCACGCTTCTGGAGATCGAAAGCCCAAGCAATCTGGACCAAATTAATGTAGCGGGAGCGGCTTTTCTGGATGGGGATTTAGATATTGTTTTACTGAGTGGTTTTGTGCCGTCGGCATTGGAAGCGTTTAATTTCATTAATGCCGGGGGCGGTGTTTCAGGAGGATTTAACGTAACTAATGGGGATTTTGCAGGAACATCGTTATCTAATGATTATCGAGTTACCTATACTGGGACCCCTGCAACATTACCGACAACAACGCCAACGGGACCAACTGCTGTTGTTGCCACTACACCGCTAGATGTGCCTGGTGCTGAACCGGGATTGCCCACAGGGGGGGATCCATTTTCTCCAGGAGCAATAGATCCACTTCAACCGATATTGGTTATGCTAGATAACCCCGACGGCTTGGAAGAAGAAGATTTGCCGTCTCCCGTTGCTATTGGTTTATGTACGGCAAGCAATAGCTAGGTAAATGATTTATGTAATCGATAGCATCTTTCGGTTTTATAGCATCGACTAAGCGCCACTAAAGAACGTTGGTTTTTGTTATGTAAAAGTTGTATCCATCCACCCGATAGCCGCGGATGTAGACATGTTATAATCTCCGCGTAGTCTGATTCCTTTCTGGAGTTAGGCCAGATGCCCCCATTTAACCGGCCCGCCTTGCGTCGATTTACTCTATTTAGCAACGGTTCAATCTGTTAATGCTCTCGAGAAACAACGTGTTTTCCCGATTGCTGGTTGATTTATGCCGAAGTTCTTTTGCGAAATTTGGAGGGTGAAATTAGTTTTAGAGCGATAAGTTCGCTTCGTTATTACCTAAGCTAGGTAATCTTGATCATATATTTTTACAGGTTTTACATGTCTGACGATAACTTAAAACAAGAATCCCTTGATTATCATCGTTTACCGATGCCGGGGAAGTTAACCATTACGGCAACTACCCGTTTGGAAACTCAAAGTGATTTGTCCAGGGCATACTCCCCGGGTGTCGCATTTGCCTGCACCGCTATAGAACAAGATTCGAGTCAGGCCGATACGTTAACAACGCGGGCTAATCTTGTTGGTGTAATTTCAAACGGCACAGCGGTGCTTGGTTTGGGGAATATCGGTGCGTTAGCCGCTAAGCCAGTAATGGAAGGCAAGGCCGTACTATTTAAAAAATTTGCAGGGATCGATGTGTTCGATCTGGAAGTGGCAGAGACCCGTGTGGATAAAATAGTTGATATGGTTGTGGCGTTGGAACCAACCTTTGGTGGTATCAATCTTGAAGATATAAAAGCACCAGAGTGTTTCGAAATAGAGAAACAGTGTCGCGAACGAATGAATATTCCGGTATTCCACGATGATCAGCATGGGACGGCGATCGTTACCGCAGCGGCTATTTATAATGGTTTAAAAATTGTCGAGAAATCCCTTAGTTCTGCAAAATTAGTTGTCTCAGGTGCCGGTGCAGCGAGTATTGCCTGCATAAACTTATTGGTTAGTATGGGCTTGCCGGTTAAGAATGTATTTGTGTGCGATAGCCGTGGGTTGATTTATAACGGTCGCGCCGACGGTATGAACAAGTATAAGCAAACCTATGCTCAAGATAGCGATTTGCGAACGCTGAATGAAGTAATAGCAGATGCGGATATCTTTTTAGGCTTATCTGGGCCAGGAACCTTAACCGAAGAAATGGTGATTAAAATGGCCCCAAGGCCACTCATTTTAGCCATGGCAAATCCGGACCCCGAAATTGATCCAGCGTTGGCTAAAAAGGTTCGCCCAGACTGTATTATTGCAACCGGCCGCTCGGATTATCCGAATCAAGTAAATAATGTGCTGTGTTTCCCGTTTATTTTTCGTGGTGCGCTGGATTGCGGCGCAACAACTATTAACGAAGAGATGAAGATTGCTTGTGTTAAGGCGATTGCCGAACTCGCAACTAAAGAATCAACCGCGGAAGTTGCAGAGACCTATGCCGGTGAACGCTTACAGTTTGGTCCCGAGTATATTATTCCAAAACCCTTTGACGCTCGACTTATCGAAGTGATTCCACCCGCGGTGGTTAAAGCAGCCATGGATAGCGGAGTGGCAAGACGACCAATTGTGGATATGGATGAATACCAACGAAAATTAAGCCGTTTTAGTGTTCGCTCTGGGCTATTCATGCAGCCGATTGTCAGTATGGCAAAACGCAGTCAGGAACGAATGGTCTATACAGAAGGGGAGAACTCAACGATTCTGCATGCGGTTCAACAGGTGCTGGAAGAGAAAATATTATCGC
>CAJQKF010000157.1 GCA_905478855.1 uncultured Gammaproteobacteria bacterium | reverse complement strand
TTGATCTTGGGTAAGTTGGGTATAGTGATTCATGTTGCTTCTCATCTTTGGCGAGAGGAAAAGCGATTATTATCTCAGCTTATCCTCTCACTTTCTTCATGAGTTGCACTTACGAGTTGAATTCGCCACTTATTGATTTAACACGTTGACGGTCTTTACACTATTGGCGGAAAAATTTTGAGTAATTAAACCACAAGCATGTAATAATATCACCAGTTCAAAGTACGATAGTAGTCCAATTTTTCTAGCTACCCGTAACAATAATCAGTATTAATTTTCCATTAATGTTTTTATCCACAAAGTTTCGCTTTAAAATAGTCAAGCTAATTTTTCACTATCAACAAGAGTTCCGTATATTATGGACAAGCAATTGGACGCGTTGTTCATTAGTCCTGATTCTTCTTCCAAAGCCTATCAGGACCTATCCAAGGTATATTCTGCAATCGAGCCGCCAACGTGGGCGTTGCTACTAGCAGAATCCTGTCGAAAACTTGGTTTCGGCGTTGGGATTCTTGACTGTGATGCGGAACGGCTTTCTCTCGATACCGCCGTTGCCCGTATCCGAGAAGCCAATCCTCGATTGATTGTCTTTGTTGTTTATGGTCAAAACCCGAATTCTGGTACAACCAGCATGATAGGGGCCGTCTCTCTCGCTAAAGAAGTCACCAAAGAGCTGCCCGACATTCCGATTTGTTTTGTGGGATCCCATACCAGTGCGTTACCTCGGGAAGTACTTGCGAACCCGAGTGTCGATATAGTCTTGTTCAATGAAGGCGTCTATGCCTTACATAATCTGCTTCGTAGCGATCTTGATAAAGATCTGCCAAAAATAAGAGGTATAGGTTATAAAACGAGCGAATCAGGAGAAATCAGGTTGCATCTAAATGCACCGGAACGGCTAGTGGCTCAGAATGAGATTGACTATGTTCTTCCAGGATATGCATGGGACCTCCTGCCCTATATTGAAAAACCATTGGATCTGTATCGATCCCATTTTTGGCATGCGGATTTCGATCACGAGAAACGCTCACCATTTGCCGCTATTTATACGTCACTTGGCTGTAACTTTGCGTGCGATTTCTGCATGATAAATATCATCAACCGCCAAGACCGCGGTGACGACGTGAGTGCTGCGGATTCTAAAGGAATGAGATTCTGGAGCCCCGAATGGGTTATTAGGCAGATGGAGTCTTTACAATATTTAGGAGTGCAAACTCTTCGTATTAGTGATGAGATGTTTTTCCTGAATCGCCGATACTATCAACCAATTCTTGAGCAGATCAGGGAGCGAGAATTTGATTTTAGTATGTGGGCGTATTCAAGGATTGACACCATACGCCCATCTGCTCTGAAACTGTTCAAACAAGCAGGTGTGAATTGGCTTGCGTTGGGAGTAGAGGCAGGTAACCCGAATGTACGAAGGGAAATTTCCAAGGGAAGTTTTAAAGATATCAATATTCGGGATGTAAGGACTCAAATTGGTGATGCCGATATAAATATCATCAGTAACTATATTGTTGGCTTTCCAGACGACACCCCTGAAACAATGAACCAGACGTTGGATCTAGCATTGGAATTGAATACTGAAATGGCTAATATATACCCTTGTCAAGCACTTCCGGGCAGTCCTATGCATTTAGAAGCACAAAGAAAGGGGTGGAAATTGCCGGAGTCCTATGAAGGTTATGCATTTCTTTCTTACGACTGCGAACCTTTGCCGACATCGACGGTCAGTGCTGCGGAGGTTCTCAAATTTCGAGATGAGGCGTGGCAAACATACTTTACAAACCCTGAATATCTGCAGCTTATTGAAGGACGGTTTGGTATAAAACAGAGAAAAAATATTGAAGATATGACAAAGATCAGGCTAAAACGTCGGATCTTGGGCGACTGAAGAAATGATAATTACACGTACGCCATTTAGAGTGTCATTTTTTGGCGGTGGCACAGACTATCCTGCCTGGTACAAGGAGCACGGGGGCTCAGTCCTGGCAACTACTATAGACAAGTATTGCTATATTACATGTAGAAAACTGCCACCCTTTTTTGAGCACAAACACCGAATAGTTTACTCCCTAATTGAGAATGTCATTGAGAATGAAGAGATTAAACACCCATCTGTGCGTGCGATTTTTAATTGGGCAAATATTTCAGAAGGTTTGGAAATTCACCATGATGGTGATTTGCCAGCGCGTTCTGGGCTAGGGTCAAGCTCTGCGTTTACGGTGGGTATGATCCATGCAATTCGCGGGCTGGAAGGTCGCTTGGTCAACAAGAGATATTTAGCGGAGAAGGCTATACACATAGAGCAGGATCTGATCGGTGAAAATGTAGGATCACAAGACCAAGTACTGACTGCCCATGGCGGATTTCGGCGTGTGGATTTCTATGAAAGTGGAGGCTTTGATTTAACTCCTGTAATTTTTTCTTCTGATAAAAAAACGAACTTGAATAGTCATCTCATGTTGTTTTTTACCGGTATATCTCGTTATTCTGGAGATGTTGCGAAAACTAAAATAGTTGGTTTTCCTAAAAAAATACAACAAATGACTAGAATTCAGGAAATGGTTGACGATGCATTTGCTTTAATAGCATCGAATGGTCCGCTAGAAGAGTTTGGTGCATTGCTAGATGAAGGCTGGAGTCTAAAGAGAAGCCTTTCTAATCAGGTTTCGACTGGCAGCATAGATGAAATATATCGGGAAGCCCGCTCTGCAGGAGCAATAGGTGGTAAAATATTAGGCGCGGGCGGTGGTGGATTTTTTCTATTGTTTGCCAAGCCGGAACATCACCAGAGCATAAAAAAGCGATTAAACAAACTGGTCTATGTTGATTTCAAATTTGACGAGACTGGGAGCCAGGTCGTTCTTTATCAACCAAATGGTCTATGAGAGTGTTTGGCACGTTTAGTTTTTATGCTGCCAGTTCAGAAACGACAACAAAAACAAAGCCTATGAATTTCTACACAAAAAACACCTTAATTGCGTTTGAAAACGAAGTGGCTGAACTATTCAACTCTGCAAAAATCCGATCACCCGTTCATCTATACTCTGGTAACGAAGACGTCATGCTCGATCTTTTCAGGCCAATCAAAAAAGAGGACTGGGTTTTTTGTTCCTGGCGTTCTCATTATCAGTGTCTTTTAAAGGGTGTTCCGAAACAGCTGGTGTTAGATAGGATTATCGAGGGAAAATCGATATCTCTTTGCTTCCCGGAGTACAGGATTTATTCGTCGGCGATAGTGGGTGGTATTGTGCCGGTTGCCGTTGGAGCTGCCATGGCGCTAAAACGCAGCGGGGAAAATGCCACTGTGTATTGTTTCATTGGAGACATGACATCGGAGACAGGAATTGTCCATGAATCTATTAAATTTAGTAAGAATCACGATTTACCGATCAGATTTATTGTCGAGGATAACGGCAAATCAGTTTGCACGGATACGCGGCAGGTATGGGCCCAAGAGAAGCTGAGTTACGAAGATTCTGAGGACGAATTTGTAACCTACTATCGTTATGAGACCAAGTACCCTCATGCAGGGGCTGGAGTGAGGGTGCAGTTTTGAGATATTTCGATGAGCTGACGCGAGCAATGCACTACCTTGGTTCTGACCCCAGAGTGCAGTTCCTTGGTCAAGCAGTGGCTATGCCGGGTACCGCAATGAGCAACACTCTTAAAGGCATAGATACACAAAAGTTGATCGAGCTGCCGGTCGCTGAAGAAATGCAAATGGGAATGTCCCTTGGTATGGCAATGAACGGATTCATCCCAGTCACTATCTACCCTCGATGGAATTTCTTGTTATGCGCTATGAATCAGTTGGTCAATCATGTAGATAAATATCAGACGATGGCTGGAATGGCTTCGGAGGTCAAGGTAATTATTCGAACTGGAATCGGCTCGGAGAGACCATTGAATCCGCAATGTCAGCATGCGGGAGATTTCACCGAAGCCGTTCAGATGATGTGCGAAAACATTGAGGTGATTAGGCTGGAAGAGCCTAATCAAATAATGCCTGCCTACAGAAAAGCTCTCGAGAGAAGGGATGGTAAAAGCACTATTGTAGTCGAATATGGGGATTACTACAGTGAGAAGTGATTCAGGATTGCAGAGTTTAGTAAGGCAAAGGATAGGGAGGCAGAAGTGAGGTTTCCATTAATGAGAAGTAATTTTCGACGTTCGGATCTTGATGCGGTAATCGAATTGTTAAAACAAGATGATCCAATGCTTACTAACGGACCAAAGGTAAGTGAATTTGAGGCTGAGTGGTCAAAGTGGCTGGATGTGAAATACAGTGTTTTCGTTAATTCGGGGTCATCAGCTAATCTTCTGTCTTTATCCGTTCTTAAGTTACACCATCCTGAGGGTGGCGAAGTCATTGTCCCTCCGCTGGGCTGGGTCTCTGATGTCGCGGCTGTATTGCAAACTGGATTTACGCCGATATTTGCAGACATCAACCCATCGACATTGGCAATGGATACTGAAAAGATTCTACAAAAAATAAATAAGAATACTCGAGCGGTTGTTCTAACTCACGTTCAGGGATTTAATGGCTTAACCGATCAATTGCTAAGCGAATTAGAACGACTAAATATTCCGCTAATAGAAGATGTATGCGAATCCCATGGCGCGAAACATCAGGGCAAAAAACTGGGTGGGTTTGGCTGGATATCAAATTTTTCTTTTTATTATGCGCATCATATCAGCTCTATTGAGGGCGGCATGATTTGTACTAATGACGAAACGACATACCAACAACTAAGGATGCTCAGATCTCACGGAATGGTTCGTGAGTCTACTGATATGGATATTCAGTTAAAATATAAAAACCAGCACCCGGACCTGAACCCTGATTTTATTTTTGCATTTCCCTCATATAATGTTAGAAATACTGAAATTGGGGCAATTTTGGGGCGTTGTCAATTGTCGATTCTAGACGAGATTGTTGAAAAGAGAACTAAGAACTTTGAGCGGTTTCTCAAAAATATAGATCCGGGGCGATATAGGACGAATTTTCTACTAGAAGGCTCGAGTAATTACGCATTTAATCTCATTCTTAAAGAGCCAGATGATGAATTAGTTCAGAGGCTAATGAATAAAATGAGGTTGAATGAGATTGAGTTCCGCCGTGGAAGTGCCGGGGGAGGTAATCAGGCTCGACAACCCTATCTCAAAAATCTGATTGATCCTTCGGTAGTTTGTGAATTGAAAGAAACGGATCACATTCATTTCTATGGCTTTTATATTGGTAACTATCCTGATTTACAAGGGGCGGAAATAGACGAAATTTGCTCCATCTTGAATGCAGCCTAAGTTGGATGACTGATGCAATTATATTAGCGGGTGGGTTGGGCACGAGACTCAAAAAGCTAGTATCTGATGTTCCAAAACCCATGGCCAGGATTCGGGATAAACCGTTTTTAAGTTACTTGATGGACTATTGGATTGGCGAAGGTGTGACGCGCTTCGTACTATCAGTGGGTTATAAGTACGAAAAAATTATCGAACTATATGGCGATGAATACCGAGGTGCGCATATTGAATATGCTGTTGAGGAAACGCCCTTAGGCACAGGCGGTGGTTTACTGAATGCGATACGTTTATGTCATGTAAAAAGCCCCGTGTTAGTTCTGAATGGTGACACAATGTTTCCAATCGATCTAGAATTATCAAGGAAGTTTATGCGGTCAACAGATGCTGGGTTTCTAATATCCCTTTATCGTACGGACTCTGAGAAACGATATAGCTCAGTAACTTTATCGGAAAATGGACGAATAACTGAAATAAAGAGCGAGGTTGACTCGCAGGATATACTTGTAAATGGTGGCGTTTATCTTGTGAATATTGAAAAACTCGAAAGCTGGGCTGGACTTGGAAGAAATATATCATTGGAAAATGAGATAATCCCTTATCTTATTATGAATAGTAAGTGTGTACATGGACTCGAGCATAAAACGAAGTTTCTCGATATAGGGTTGCCAAAGGACTTTTTATCGTCAGAGTCTTTTCTGAATACGAAAAATTATTAACATAGTAACTAGGTTTAGCGACATATATTTTTTACTGCTAACAATCTCGTTCTAGGAATATATTACGTCCATATCATGAATAAACACCCGAAAAAATCGACATGTCATTGAAAATTTTAGTTACCGGAGGGGCCGGTTATCTTGGTTCTACGCTCGTTCCCAGGCTTTTGGGTGAGGGACACCACGTAACGGTGCTTGATAATTTTATGTGGGGTCAGAATAGTCTTGCGTCAGTTTGTTGCAACAAGAATTTTGAAGTCGTAAATGGCGATATCAGAGTAAAGGAAACTATTGAGCCACTAATTCGGAAAGCTGATGTGATTATTCCTCTTGCAGCACTCGTAGGCGCACCGCTTTGCAATAAAGACCCCATTGGTGCATCAACGATCAACCATGATGCCATCATGATGATGTTAGCTTTGGTAAGCAAGGATCAGATATTGTTAATGCCCACAACAAACAGCGCCTATGGAACTGGCAATCAGGGCAATTATTGTGATGAAGAGTCCGACCTTAAACCGATATCAAAGTATGCGATTGATAAGGTAGAAATCGAACGGGCTCTTATGGAACATACTAGCGCCATCAGCTTTCGACTTGCAACTGTATTTGGTATGTCGCCAAGAATGAGAATGGATCTTTTGGTGAATGATTTTGTGTATCGTGCTGTAACGGATGGAACAGTTGTTTTATTCGAAAGTTATTTTAAGCGTAACTATATCCATGTTCGAGATGTCTCTCGTGTATTTAGTCATGGGATTGAAAATTTTTCCTCTATGCGAGGCAATATCTATAATGTCGGCTTATCTGATGCTAATCTTTCGAAACGTGAGTTATGTGAAGAAATTCGGTTGCAGATCAAGAACTTCGTCTTTATTGATGAAAATATTGGAAAGGACCCGGATCAACGCAATTACATCGTATCAAATGAGAAGATTGAGCGGACTGGGTATAAACCTGAGGTTACTCTTCAAGATGGTATTGGTGAACTCATAAAGGGATATGCAATGATCAGAAAGAGAGGCCATTCCAACATTTAGTCAACTAAACTTGATAGGGCGTGATCGTCTATGCGAATTAACTTGTATGTTCAGAATCATATTTCTCAAATCGGCATCGAGGATTTTTACGAGATTCTTAAGGATATTTTTATATCTCGTGGTATTGAATTCGAAAAAACAGATCGTCTTGATCCAGATGCAACTAATATTGTCATCGAGGAGTTTTCGTCTAGCTATGAAATACATTATCTGCAAGACTTCAAAAGAAGTCATCCTAAGTCAAAATTGATAATAGTATTGACGGAGTTCTTTTCAGACCAAAAGCTCTCATATAGTTTTAATGTATTTAGTCGACTATTGGTGCCCTCATATCTTTTGTGTTGTAGGCCCCTGATTCTATTTAAACGCAAGGATCTACCGGCTGCACGGGTGCACGAGTATGCGTGTGCGAGTCTACTTGCTCTGATCTGGATTCCGTTAATATTTGTTGGAAAACTGATTTCACTTTTCGGGCGCCTTCCACTTGCCAGTGTGCTAAAAAGATTAGTGGATGAAATGCAGCATAAGCTTTCTGTTGCTGCTTATATGCAAACCAGGTTTATTGGGTTTGAGCAGATATTTAGTTTTGCTGATGGGTTTTTATTGGCCCACGAAGGAATAAGACCCGGGTTGGAAAAATTTCTATGTACAAGGAAAACTAAGATTCAATTTTCTGAACTGTTTCTTCCGGAAATGTTGAAATTTGACGAGGATAAGTTTCTACTTAATAAAAAGGTAGGCTTTGAGATTACAGGCACCATCACACGATATAGAAAACAGCAGCTGAATAAAGTTACAAAAATGGCTAGGGACCATAGCCTTTTAGAGTTAACACGACATTTTGTGAAGTCATTTAACTCAAAGATAGGGAAAAACGAAAACAGACCTGCTTTTTCTTTGCACCCCCCTCAGACTAGTCGCTGGTCTTTTTCGAGTCCAACGCGAATCTACCGCGCAGCAATTAAAGATAGAAATGTCCCGGTTGTGACAAAAATCTTTTCAGATCATCCAATTGAAAATATTTGTATCGAGTACGACGGTCTTGAAACTCTTCATCAGCTTCTTTCTATTCATCGGGAAAAACAGAGTCGTGATCAATATATTGCGTCAAAAATATTACCTTACCAACAAAAGGCTCAGTTAGAAAACAGCAAATGGATTGAGAAACTTGAAATGCTAGTTAAATTATAAACGAGTGTATCAAATGGGTCTTAGCAAAACGCATCTACTCAATGTTTTCTTTCTGAAGCTTTGGTTCAATATAAAATCTGAAGTTTCCAAAACTTATCTCCAGTTTCTATGGTGGGTGTTAGAACCGTGTCTTATGGTGTCTATCTTCTACCTTGTGTTTGGGGTGTTTTTTTCCAATGGCGCAGATGATTATATAATTTTCTTGCTTTGTGGAAATATTCCATATTTCTGGTTTTCGAAATCAGTAATGAACTCCACTAATGCGGTGATAGATGGCGGCACGTTGATTAATCAAGTGGCATTGCCGAAAGCGATTTTTCCTATGTTGGTTGTTTTTCAAGATTTGGTCAAACAAATCGTAGTGTTCGCGTGTCTGATTGTTTTCTTTTCTATATACGGTGTTGACACCAACGAATTTTGGATTTATCTGCCTATTATTATTCTGACCCAATTACTATTGATTGTTGCCGCATCTCTACTTGTTGCGGGTATTACTCCATTTTTCCCAGACTTAAAATTTTTAGTAGATACTGGATTGCTGATTCTGATGTTTTCTTCAGGAGTATTTTTCAGATATCAGGATGTAATACCCGATAAGTTTCACGATTTATACTTTCTTAATCCAATCGCAGCTCTGTTAATGAATTATCGAAATGTTA
Source organism: uncultured Gammaproteobacteria bacterium (assembly GCA_905478855.1). Taxonomy (GTDB): domain Bacteria; phylum Pseudomonadota; class Gammaproteobacteria; order Arenicellales; family CAJQKF01; genus CAJQKF01. Next base: position 1,184 of record CAJQKF010000157.1, on the reverse strand, counting down.
TTATTTATAATAGCCCGCCAGACTGGTCTTCGTTGATGCTAATGGCGGCTAGTAGCTTAGCTGTTATTGCCGTTTTGTTGGTTTTCTATCGACGTAATGAAACCCGATACGCGAGGATTGTAGCAAAGTGACAAAGTCTGAGAATCTTATGGTAATCGAAGATTTGTCATTGGAATACAGTGAAAGAGTTTCTCTATTCCGGCGCACTCAAAGGTTAGCATTGTCACGACTGAGTTTTAGTATACGGCGAGGAGAGACTCTGGGTATTGTAGGAAATAATGGTTCAGGGAAATCTACGCTGTTAAAAGTCTTGGCTGGAATATTTGCTCCTGATTCAGGTAGGATTGTTCGATGTTATGAAAATATTTCTTTGTTATCTATTTCACCTGGCTACGATCCTGAATTATCGGGTCGAGAGAATGCCATTCTTGGCGGAATGTTGCTAGGTAATTCGAAACAAGAAATGATCGGCGCTATACCGGAAATTCTTGATTTCGCAGAACTTAATCATGTCGCGGATCAACCAATGCGTACCTACTCGACTGGCATGCGCGCACGACTAGGTTTTTCAGTTGCCTTTAAAACTAACGCGGAGGTTCTATTGATAGACGAAATACTCAGCGTAGGCGACCATTCCTTCCAGGAGAAAGCTACTGAAGAATTAACTAAACGTTTGAATTCGAGCCAGACAGTGGTCTTAGTTTCGCACTCGCTTGATCAGGTAGCGCTGCTATGCGATCGAGTATTGTGGATTAACCGTGGGTCATTAATAAAAATTGGTCCTTCGCACTCTGTAATTAGAGAATATCGTGACTCTAACACCTAGCTCGATAAATCCTATTTAAATTATAGACCGTATTAAATATGTCTTATGAATCTGTTATGTGCATCGGTAGCTTTTGTTAGTCGTGACGTGACGCTATGTTGTTGTATTAGCGGTTGAAGCGAGAAATTTCAGATTATTGAGGCGAAAGTCTTTGTAACTATCCGACAAGCGGTTTCGGCTGGCGGTGAATATAAACGTGGCGAGTCTATCCCTGCGATTGAACAGATCTTTTGTAAGCGCCGAGTAAACACTTAGCTTTACCCACATCTTTTAGAAAAAGCACTGGACTCCAGTTTTTTCTTATGTCAGTATTCCGGTATGAATCAAGAAGTGATACTTCAGGGACGCTGTCTAAAAG
>CAJQKF010000156.1 GCA_905478855.1 uncultured Gammaproteobacteria bacterium | reverse complement strand
CAAAACGGACAGATCTTAATGCGTTAACCAGCACGCGAATACGAGGATGTTAGTCCACGGTCTACACCCGCTCTGTGATCAAGAAAGTGAACATTCAGGTTGACAATAGGGGCGTCTATACGAGGAAAGATAAAGAGCATTTTAGGGACAATTAGCAATTGTCTTTCCGAAAAACACTGCCTATTTATGCCAAGTGATATCCTCGAATTGATGATTCCAGTGAGGGCTCGGTGAAGAGGCCGGTGTTTGAGGGTAATTCCTGAGTTGAAATTTGATGGCAGCAAAACACGTTGCTCGAACATCCCGAGATTGCCGAAGTGGCTGTGGTGAGCATTCCGGACGATAGATGGGGCGAAGTGATCGGCTGCTTCTTTCGAACTGAGGAGAATCAACCGGTAGCCGCAAAAAGTTTACATGGATTTTGCCGGGAACGGCTTTCTCCCCAGAAAACACCAACCATCTGGTGTCGGGTGGAGGAGTTTCCCATGACCGGATCGCGCAAGATTCAGAAATTTGTGATCAGGGACCGCTTTCTTAAGGGCGACTATAAACCCCTGCCACTGTGAACCGATAACTGGAAAATTCCCATGAAATTGAATAACAAAACGGTCATTGTGACGGGCGCTGCGCGCGGCATCGGCCGGGCCCTTTGCCAGGCCTTTGCGAAGGAAGGTGCGCGAGTTGTTGTGGCCAATTTACTTGAAGAGGATGCAAAGTCTGTGGCAGCAGAAATAGGGGGCCTTGGTGCTTCCTGTGACGTGTCCAAAGAGAGTGATATACAAAACCTCGTGAGAAGTGCCGAAGAAGCCTATGGTCCGGTAGACCTGTTCTGCTCAAATGCCGGAGTATGTGTTGGGGAGCCGGATCATTCAGCTTCCGCCAGCAACGAAACCTGGCAGGCTTGTTGGGATATTCACGTGATGGCCCATGTGTATGCGGCACGGGCAGTCCTGCCGTCGATGATTGCGCGCGGCGAAGGCTACTTTGTGCAGATGGCGTCGGCCGCGGGATTGCTGAGTCAGATCGGAGATGCGGCCTACTCCGCATCGAAACATGCTGCGGTCGGTTTCGCGGAGTCTCTATCCATCACGCACGGAGACGATGGCATCAAGGTATCTGTGATCTGTCCGCAGTATGTTGCGACACCAATGCTCGGCTATGATGCAGGTGAAGGCATCGACCAGTATCCAGGTGTCATCAGCCCAGAGCAAGTCGCTGATACTGTTGTCCAGGGAATTGATGCTGAGCAGTTCCTGATTCTGCCGCATCCCGATGTCGAGCAATACACCCAGTTTAAAACCGGCAACTATGATCGCTGGCTCAGCGGTATGCGTAAGCTTCGGCGCAAAATTGTGAGTGAAATTGGGAGTACCAAACTGGAAGAGATGCACAAACTAGTTTGAGCAGAAATTGTGCTCAACGCTAAATCGGGGTATTATAATGTAATACCCATAGCCAAGTATGCCAACATGCCAGCAAAAAACACAACGATTATATTAGGTGATCATTTCAGATCCTATGTCACCAAAAAGGTGCGCTCAGGGCGTTACTCAAACACGAGTGAAGTCATTAGAGAGGGGCTTCGGCGAATGGAAGAGGAGGATGAAAAACTAGAGACCCTCAAGAAACGGCTGGCGCTTGGTGAGCGAGAGATGAAGGAAGGGAAGCATTCAACGTATTCACTAAACTCCATTGTGAAAGAAATTGAAAAGAATAAAGCTGCCGTAAAAAATAGTTAAAGTGCTGAAAATAAAAATTACTGATTCAGCTAAGCTGGATTTGGTGGAAATAGGGCAGTACACCGAATATCGGTGGGGTGAAAGACAAAGGGACAAATATCTGGGTGATATAGATGGTTGTCTTTACTCATTGTCTGAGGAACCTGAGTTAGGAAGAGAGCGGGGTGAGCTCAGAAAGGGATGTTATTCGTATTCGGTAGGGAAGCATGTCATTTTCTATGCCTATGATGCTGAAGCGATTTATGTGCTTGCTGTTCTACATGAGCGGATGGATTTTGAAAGGCATTTGTAGTGCCTGAATGAGTTAGCGTAGTTACTGGCAGGTGCGCTAAGTAGAGGAAATTCTCAGAAACTGTAGAAGTTCAGACCCGATCCGACAGTTACCCGTTTATCAGTAACCGACTGTCAGGTTAAGTTTAGTTTATAAACTTTTCCGTCCAGATTGATTTACCGTCGATCAGTGTTTGCATCGGCGTTCTCCCGCAGCAGACTTTGCCTTGGTGAGTTCGTTGAGTATTATATTTCACTAGCCATTGGTCAAGATCATCTTGTAATTCATCGATGGACTGATAGATCTTCTTTCGCAAGGTGACCTGATAAAACTCGTTCAAAATAGTCTTGTGAAAACGTTCGCATATACCATTCGTTTGGGGTGATTTTACTTTGGTCTTGGTATGTTCAATATCATTGAGAGCCAGGTAGAGCTGGTAGTCATGCTGATCCGCTCGCCCGCAGTATTCCGTTCCTCGATCAGTGAGAATACGCAGCATAGGTAGGCTGTGTTCTTCATAGAACGGTAGAACGCGATCATTGAGCATATCCGCTGCGGTGATAGGTGTTTTGGTTGTATAGAGCTTGGCATGAGCCACTTTGCTATAAGTATCGACGAAAGTCTGTTGATACACCCGACCAATGCCCTTGAATGTCCCGACATAGTACGTATCTTGGGACCCAAGATAGCCAGGATGAGCCGTTTCGATCTCGCCGCAGGCCTCGTCATCGAGTTTTTTACGTTCCATGGCAGCGACCTGGGATTCGGTCAGAATCAATCCCTCGGCAGCGACCTTATCGGATAGCGCCTTCAATCGATTCTTAAAGCAGGCTAGATTGTGTCTCAGCCAGATGCTGCGAACGCCACTAGGCGAGACGAAGGTTCCCAGCTTACGAAGCTCATTACTGGTGCGGGTCTGGCCGTGTGCGGGCTCCTCAAGTGCATACTCGACCACAACCGATTCAATCCCAGGATCAATCCGGTTCTTGAGATTGGGGCTTCGCCTATTTCGATCAAAAAGGGTTTCTACCCCGCCTTCGTCGTGGGCCGCCTTGTATCGATAAAATGTGTCTCGAGACAAGCCCATCATCTTGCAGGCTTTGGAGACATTTCCTAGCTCTTCTGCCAAATTTAGCAGTCCAACTTTATGTTTGATGACTTTTTCATTAGTATGAATCATGAGAGTTACCTTTAACGTTTTGTGTGATGTAAGCAATTACATCAAAACGGGTAACTCTCATTTTTGCAACCCTTTAAGATTGCAATGTGTCAGATTTGATCTAAACTTCTCCAGAAACACCAAATTTCTTAACTGTTTGATTACATTGAATTAGTGAATCACCAAACTTTCACCAAATTTTAGACATCTTTGTAACACATTGATAGTTAATACGAAATAGAGTGAGCAATGCCCTCATAATGCGTTGGCCCATCAAGTCTTTCTTATTCAGTATGAGAATGTTCCGGTCATCCAACCATTAATTAATTCCATAATGGAATTTGATGAAGCGTGTATAACCAGCCTCGGCAAAAGTACAATTTCGGAAGTCCGCAAGATCTATCGTAATGCAATCAGAGAACAGTTTGCTGAGGTTGATATTCAACAATATATTACTGTTCGTGGTTTGGAACTGATTAATGGAGGGCTTGTAGATTCATTATCAAGAATTCGCGGTTCTTACTTTGGAATGCTACAAGGACGTTGGCCGCTGCATCTACTGACTTCTGATCCGTTGCCAGAATCTGCTTTTAGAACTGATAGGATTCGTTGTCACGTTACAGGATATGAAACTGGAGAATGGAAGTTTACACCAGGAGATTATCAAGAAAATGAGAATGGTTGGTTTGAGCTGGAATTTAACCTACCAGAAACTATTGCCAGGCTTGTCGCTGAAAACTGGGGAGATCGCGAATCTGTTGCAAATATAAAGCAAGAGCATTTTTCCTACATCGATCTTTCGGGAATAATTGGAGGCATACGTAGGAGCGTTCGGCTGGAATTGGATCAGGAATGGATAAATGCATATATTCGACGATTGCGACAGCAAGACTAACTAATTTAGTAAACAAACAACGGATAATTTGGGTCGTAAAAAACAAACCTGTTCGGGTAGGCGAGGAGTTACTAACTATCAGCGCAAATTAGAACTTGAGAAATAGCTGTAGGGAAATTTGCGTACTTTGTAGTAAAAGCGAGGGGTGAGTCACCTCACCCCTCTTAACTCCCGTTAAGGAGTAACCGAGTCTCTATCGGCTACTTGCTGTTTCATCCACTGTTGTACTTCTTCCTCGACCCAGAAACATTTAGAGTTTCTTGGTTCCTGTTCGGCATAGCCCGAGGGTTTTACCGGCCTAGGAAACAAATCCTTATCAATAAGTCTTTGAATATGCGTGGCAGAGTACGGAATTACCTCAACAAGTTGCTTTTTAGATAGAAATTTCATCGTAATGTCCTCAAAGAGAGGACATCACGTGATGCCCAAGGTTGGTTAAGACCTATAGGCGGTTACAAATTTAGCACAAATTTTTCGTAGTTTTCGAGCGCCGTCTTCATTTCTGGTATGTAGGAGTACTTGTTATAAGTCTGTGCAATTGGCGTAAGGGTACCAGTGGCATGGTTTAGCAACTTTTCGGTAACATGAATTGGAGTGCCTATTTCAGCGTGTATAGTAGAAAAAGTTCTACGTAAATCATGGATCGTCCAATCTTTTACATCGATGTGTTTGTCTATCCGTCTCTTCCCATTACTCCAGCCATTGAATGCACCAGCTTTTCCGAAAGGAGCATGCTCGACTAGCTCCTTGGTCTGGGCTGTTAGTGGAATGGTGTGGGTTCTTTTGTTCTTAGTGATACTTCCGGGGAAAGTAATGGTAGAGCCTTCGATCCATTCTGGCGCTATGGAAGCAATTTCAGACCGTCTCTGGCCGGTTAAAATGCAGAGTTTTAAGATCGTGGAAAATGGTGGGAAACTGTAACCATAAATAGCTCTAAGCTCATCAATCGATAAAACGCGTTCTCGTGATTTAAGCGGTGCAAGGCGTTCTCCGGCAATTGGGTGGCTTTCGATAATTTCCTGACGGATACACCAGTTAAAGAAGACTCGCAACGCAGCTAGGCTGTGGGCATAGGCATGAGGACGATCATGATATTCATTCAAATGCGATTTAACCTCGGTACGTTTTATATCAGACAACTTTTTTGAGGGTTTGAATGCATCCAGGTGGCGTTTGTATTGTCGGATAGTCTCAGGACGATTGTGATTTTTTATCTCGCCTAGAAAACTGGATACGGCATCAGAGTAAGAGCCGGACCGTAATCCAGGGGCTTGAAACAAAAGGGCTTCTTGGGCCGCCCTTCGAGCCATTTTTAGCGTGATTTCCCCATACCTACCCAATGAGCGAATAGTTCTTGTCTTACCGATTTTTACGATGTAGGTTTTAGAACGCTTTCCAACTCTGATGCCAAAGTTAGGAATAGCATCATCATAGTAAACAACTTGCTTGTCTGTGGGTTTTAATCGTTGAATGGATAAATCAGTTAATTTCATTAGACCCTATTTAGACCCTAAAATGATGTGTGTAAGTGGGTTTAGCTATGTGTAACTATACTCAGAATATATAGTTAACCTACTGAATATACAAGGAATATGGGGTAGGGTGGGGAGTAGTGTTTAATAGGTGCAGGGGACTGAAAATCCCCGTGTCGGCAGTTCGATTCTGTCCCTGGCCACCATTTAAATCAAACACTTAGGTCGCTTCAAACTGTTTCTCCAAAACCCCTTGTGGGGATTTTGTGGGGATGGGTAGTGGCTTATCCGAAAGAATTCCTTCGAAGTACCACCAGTTGCGGTCTTTGTTCGCCTCGATTGCACACACTATTTGCCGCTTCTATCAACCGAGACAACTCGGCCGCAGAGTAGTGCGTGGTAATTCGCCCGGAGCGATGGCCTAACAGATCCTGACGATCCTCGAAACTCACACCCGCCGCTCGTAGGCGACGGCCAAAGGTATGTTTCAAGTCATGTACGCGAACCTGCTTGAGGTCAACACTTGATCGGGCGCGTAACCACGCACTGTTAAGCATTCGTGTAATCGGTTTGTCTCGATAGGTAAACACCCAATCAGTTGACTGCCCGCGCCGGTTATTGACAACCGATTCGGCAATTCTATTGAGCACTACCAGTCGTTCCTCACCGTTCTTAACGAAGTTCTCCGGTACGATGAAAACTGAAGTATCCATCTCCGGTACCTTTACCTCCCAGTCCCAGCGAAGGTTGCAGATCTCTCCGTCGCGACAACCGGTGTTCACGGCAAACAGCGCCATCTGTGCAAGGTGGGCGGGAAGGGTTTGAAACAGACGGTCCTGTTCCTCCCAGCCCAACGGATACGGCTGTCGCTTGGGTAGCATCGGCAACAACCGTATCTTCGGTGCCCCATATACCCAGGTTAGACCATACTCGTCGACCCACTCGCCAGAGGCGAGATTTAAGATACGACGTACGACTTTCAACCCATGATTGATCGTAGCGTTCGCAGCGCCTTCCTGGCGGCGGTGTTCCACCCAGGGCTCTAATGTGCCCCGATGGATCCTATCCAGAGTGACCTGCCCAATCCAGGGCAAGAGTTGCTTTAAGCGACTGATATCGGAATCGATACTGCGCTTGTGGTGGTTCTCGAGTACATACTTGGCCGCGGCTTGTTCAAAGGTTCGCGAGGGGCGAACACCATAAACTTGCGCCTGACGATCCTGCTCACTTAGGTGGGCTAAAAATCGCTCGGCTTCGTCGAGGTGAGTTGCGCCAGTGCTTTGCCGAACTCGCCGCCCGCCGATGTGCTTGTCGATATGCCAGGTTTCGCCTCTTTTATAGAGTCCCGGCGTTGCTTTACGTCCCATAGTTGGTCTCCTGCTCGTTGACCGGGACGCCCGTTGCGAGACTTATAATCGTCTGCCCACGCGTCCAAGTCAAGTCGATCAAAGGCGATACCCTGGCCTCCGACGGGAATCTCCGTGAGTTGTGGCCTAACATCTGCATTGAACCGGTTACGGTCCATGCCAAGATAGGTCGGTGCATCACGAAGTCGTATGAGTCGGGGTAACAGGGTGACTGAGCTCAAACGGACCGCCGTAACTTGATGAACGTGTCAAAATCTGCGGGCG
>CAJQKF010000155.1 GCA_905478855.1 uncultured Gammaproteobacteria bacterium | reverse complement strand
TTGCAAGCCGAATATATGACCGTAACTTAAACCAGTAGTTAAATTCAAAAATCGACTTGCAAAAGGGGATGGTTCATATATGACTAGTTAATTTATTAAGTCAGCAGTTAATCTTGAATCTCAATCTACCGATCAACAGTTCCGTATTGTGTCCCGGATCTTACGTCACAGTGCGGCATTTATTCCCGCTTGTCGCCCAAAAACTGAACCTGACATAAGGCCGGTTCCACCGGGATAATTGAAGTAAAATAAACCACCAACCAATTCTCCCGCAGCATATAGTCCGGGAATCGGTTCCTGGTCATTACTTATCACCTGACTGGTATTCGAGTCGATTCGCAATCCACCAAAAGTAAAGGTAAGGCCACAAGTAATGTGATAAGCCTCGAATGGACCGTCAGAAATAGTGTTCGCCCAGTTGGACTTGGGCACGCCAAGACCGTTGGTGTTTCGCCCATCCTTTACATTGGGATTGAATGTGATATCAGTGTTTACCGCTTTATTATACTGGTCAATTTCACTCAAAAAGCTCGACTTATTTACCCCTTCCATTTTGTCTGCAAGCTCATCCAGAGACGCGGCAGATACTTTGGACGCTTGCTTGATTCGGTACTCATCCCGCAACAGGTGAATTACCTTTTGATCAAAGACCTGCCAGGCAAATTGATCGGGTTGTTCCAAAATAATCTTTCCGTATTTAGCATAGGTATAGTTTCGAAAATCAGCGCCTTCATCAACAAACCGTTTGCCATCGGCATTCACCATAATGCCCCAGGGATAGGAGTGTTTTTGAAAGCCGTCGCCCACATCCAGGTTGCCAAACTCCGGGGCGTTATAATCCCAACCAACAGCGTGACACCCGGACCAGTTGCCATAAGGTGACGCACCCACCTCCAGAGCCATACGAATACCATCACCCGTATTAAACGCACTACCCCGCACCTTTGCCATCTCCCATCCCGGACCGAGGTAGCGCGTGCGCCATTCTGCATTTGCTTCGAATCCCCCTGCAGCCAGGATAACAGAGGATGCTGTCACTCGATGTTGTTGATCCTTTTCCTGCACTAATACGCCGGAGACCTTGTAGCCATCTGACATCAGTTCACGTACCCGGCAACCATAGCGCATTTCGATACCTGCCTGTAGTGCTAATTCAGTGTGACGATCGACTAATCCGGGACCACCAGCCCAGGTCTCCAGTGTCAAACCGCCCCAAAACTTAAATCTGCCATCGACCTTAAAAGCCTGCCGACCATAGATGGGCATAAAGCGAATGCCTTTTTCAGACATCCATGTCATAGTCTCCCGCGACCCCATGACTAACCGTTCGCACAGCGCCGGATCGGTGCGATAGCGTGTAATTCGAAACATGTCGTCGTAGAACTGTTCAGTGGTGTAAGAACCAAAATCAGTTATTCCAATCTGCTCTTCAGTCAAATCTGGACACAGCGCGCGAATATCCTCAGCGCCGTTATAAGCGAATCGCATTGCACCTGCAGTAAAGCGACTGTTGCCCCCATTTAAATGCTGTGGCGCTCGCTCAAGCATCAACACTGACGCACCTGTTTCCCGGGCCGCCAGTGCAGCACAGAACGCTGCATTACCTGCGCCAACAACAATGACATCATAATCACTCATTGAGTATCCTCTTCTGTATTGGTAAACAGATCATTGCGAAGGGTACTAAGCGCCGCAGGATCGATTTTGACATGAATGATTGCCGGCACACGCTCGGCCAGCGCCTCGGTCAGCGCCGCCTGCAATTCTCCCGGTTTCTCTGCCCGATAACCTTTCGCTCCACAAATTCTCGCGTACTCATCATAGGGCGGGCTATTGATATCAGCGCCGAGCAGGCGTCCGGCAAAAAATGCTTGCTGATAAGCCTTTTCTGCACCCCAGGAACCGTTATCCAGCACAATGGCAATGACAGGCAAATTATGTCGAATGGCCGTCGTCAATTCGGCCATCGTAAAGCCAAACCCACCATCCCCCATGATCGAAATCACCGGACGGTGCGGTACAGCCGCTTGTGCACCCAATGCTGCTGCATAACCGAAGCCAACCAAACCAAAATCCAACGGCGTGATCAGTGATGGCGACTGATAAAGTGCCAGTCTGTCAGCCGCCTGGAGACACGCATTACCGGTATCCAGAGTAACAACTACGTCTTCCGGTAGCGCAGCGCGAATTTCACCCAAGGCACGACGGGGGCGTAATGGCACCGAATTGTCTGATGCTTCCAAAGCACGCTCTTCCAACAAGTTCGCGTAGTCATTCTGAAAATCATTTCGCCACGCTTGCCAGGATGCCGTATCCAGTTTCCGTGCGGCGTTGTATATCGCTTCAACACTGGCTCTGGCATCGGCCTGGATACCAAGGGCAACAGGAAAGTATCGTCCAATCGCGCTTGCCTCCACATCGATTTGAATAATTTTCGCTTGGGCCGAAATGTAGTCATGGCTATGAAATGTCGAGTTGAAAGCCAAGCGTGCGCCAATCGCGAGGATGAGATCGGCATCACGTGTCAGTCCGCTAGCAACTCTGTTGCCCCGTGGTCCACCCTGTCCGGCATATAAGGGATGACCATGGGGCATCACATCTGCGTGTCCGGTAGAAGCAACAACTGGTATCTGCAGATATTCAGACAGACTTTGCAACCTAGTCGTACCACCCGACCACTTTAGTCCACCACCCGCAACGATCACCGGACGCTTTGCCGATGCCAGAAACTCGATGATCCGGTTTGTATCGGTCCGTTCGGGAGCACCCATGCGAGGGATGGATAAAGCACCCAAGTTTGGTTGCGTTATTTGGGCGGCAAACAGATCCCGGGGTACATGCAAGACCACCGGGCCACGGCGTCCGCTCATTGCCAGACGCATGGCATCCATCAACATTGCCGGCAACCGTTCCGCATCGGAAACCAAAATTGAACGTTTGCAAATAGGATGGAACAAGGCAACCTGATCTACTTCCTGAAAAGTATCCTTACCCAAATCAGATCGGCTGATAGCGCCAGCGATAACCACCAGTGGTGAGTAAGCAAGATACGCCTCAGTAACGGCGGTGACTAAATTGACAACACCAGGTCCGGCCTGGGCTCCGAGTACAATACCCGGCACACCATTCATACGAGCATAAGCGTCGGCCATGTGTCCTGCAGCCCGTTCGTCACGCGCTCCAATGTAATTAATACCGCCATTTACATACATAGCATCGAACAATTCGAGCATAGAACCGCCAAGCAAGCCAAATACGGTGGTAACACCCGCGTCCTTCAGAACACGATACGCGGCTTCGCCGCCTGAGATAGTTTTCATTTTTATTTAGATATTTTTGCCTGCCATAAAACCTTCAAAGATAGCTTCTTCTGCGGTGCGCGGGGTAATGCAATCTCCGACAGATACTATATAAAATGGTGAATCGTGTAACGTTGTTGCAAGCTTACTAACAGCACTGTGGCCGAGCGACAACACTACGGTATTCATGTTCTCCAGAACAATGGGGTCCTGAGTTAGCGTATCCTGAAAGAAAGCGGTATCACCGTCAACACCATAGAATCGAGCATGGGTTCGTATGGTGACACCCAGTTTGTGTAACCGACCAACATAATGATTTCGTGTATAGAGCTGCAACGTTTCACCGGCCATTGCAGCGTTGGTGCACAGTGTTACAGCGGAACCCAACACTGCCAGGCGTTCGGCCAGACCGACACCAATCCAATCCGCCCGCCAGTCGGCAATAACCACCGATGAACCTACTTTTACTTCTTCATTCAACACCTGCCATGCGGTCACGATATGTGACTCTTCTCGACCTTCAAATTGCGGAACATATGGCGTTGCACCCGTCGCTATAATGACGACATCAGGTTCAAGCGCACGAAGACGGTCTGCGGTCATCACTGAATTATTTATAACCTGTACATCGGCAAGTTTTAGCTCGTTAGTAAAGTTGGTTACCAGACCACCAAACTCTTCACGCCCCGGTAACTTTTGCGCTAGCAACACCTGCCCGCCAAGCTGACTTTTTGCCTCATACAAAGTGACATGGTGCCCTCGTTCTGCAGCCACCACCGCGGCCTTCATACCTGCCGGACCACCACCAATAACAATGACTTTTTTTGCCTGATCAACCGTTGCGAAATCCCCATGGGTAATCTCCCGACCGGACACCGGATTCTGAATACAGGAAATTCCCAAGCCTCTATGAGCGCGTCCAATACAAGACTGGTTGCAAGCGATACAGGCACGAATGTTATCCGACTTTCCGGTACGGGCCTTGTTCGGCATATCCGGATCAGCAATCAAGGCACGTGTCATTCCACACATATCCGCCTGACCACTAGCAATAATTTGCTCGGCTGTTTGCGGCTGGTTAATACGTCCAGTGACGATTGTCGGTTTACCGGTAGCGTTGCGAATATTTTCTGCATAGGGCGCGATGTAACCACTTTCCAGCCCCATCGGCGGTACCACATGCACGGAACCGCCAAGAGACACAGAGGTACCTGCAACCACACTAAAATAGTCCAGTTCACCAGCAAACGAGGCGCAAATTTGTGTTACCAGCTGCGCACTCAAACCGTTTTCATCCATCTCATCACCGGAGATGCGCAAACCTAACGCCAGCGAAGGTGCCGTACGCCGAATAGACTGAATGATCTCGCGCACGAAAACCAGTCTGCGTTCATAGTCGCCGCCATAATCATCATCACGCAGGTTAACCAACGGATTCAAAAACTGCGCCGGTAGATACCCCTGATTCGCCACAATTTCAACGCCGTCGTACCCGGCCTCGGCTAGATATCCGGCCGCTTTGGCATACCCTGCAATGACGTCCTTGACCAAATCTCCGGACATGGGTTGGGGCATAATATGGAAGCGTTCATTAGGAACAGCGGACGGCGCAAAGGCAGGGGGAATTAAGCCGCTTGTCGATGACAACAATTCCCTTCCCTGGTGGAACAGCTGGGCAAACAGTTTTGATCCATAGGGATGCACCCGCTCTGCCAACTTCCGATAGTGCGGAATGCAGCTCTCATCTAACGCCATCAAAAGCTGTCCGGAAAACATCGCCGTTTCGTGAATGGCGATGATCTCAGTAACAATCAGTCCAACACCGCCTTTCGCACGCGCCTCATGATAGGTGATTAGTTCTTCTGTCGGATGCTCATGCGCCAGATAGGTGTGATGCCCTGTTGATACGATCCGGTTTGGTATTGTGACATCAGCAATACTGAATTCAGAAAATAAATTGGCAAACAATGTATTCACAACTAGTCAACACTCACTGTAATTGACTTTATTGCTGTGTAATTACTCACGGTTGAAAGTGGTGTCTGTTCAGCTGGTTTAATCACAGCTGTATTACCACAGGCCAATGCAGGCGCGAGGCTACGGGCCGCTGTAGTAATCGGCACATTCCAGGGTGCGAGATTTCTGCCAGTTTATGCATGTATATCTTTCATAGACTCAGTTTCAGTGTTCAATTGCGGTAACAGAATAGTAAACCGGTTACGTAACATGGCATCGACATCGGCACTCAAATAGTTGGGCTGATGATCACGAAGAATCTCTCTTGCTTTTAAACGCGCCCTTTGCAGCATGTCCATTGAACCATCTTTTGCCCAACCATCCGGTGTTTGCCGGTCAGCAATTTGCGGATAGACGTAATCTGTTTCCATTCGCTCCAGTGTTTGCGCATGACCCAAATAATGACCCTCACCATTTACCACATCGCGGATAGTATCCAGCGCAATGGTTGTTTGATTCACTTCCACGCCGTGGATACTTCGCAACACACCACCGAGCATGTCATTATCAATAATTAAACTTTCCAGTGAGCTACCTAACATGCTCGCCAGTGTACCGCATGCATGGGAAATCATATTGCAACCTGCATGCGCGGCTAGAGTCACGGAAAGATTTTTTTCGTAGCCCGCCTGGGCATCATGCACCTTTGAATCCGAATAGCCGGCAATACAGGCAACCGGAATACCGTAGTGCCGTCCGATTTGTGCTGCAGCCGCCATTACCACGGCCTGTTCGCCACCACCACCGCACATAGCACCGGTACGTAAATCCGAAACCAATGGTTTCGGCGCAAAGATAATTGACGCATTCGGGTCAACCAACCAGGCAAAGGTGATGCCAGCCAGAGATTCTGCGACAGCCTGTACAATGGACCCTGCCAGCGTTACCGGGCTGGTAGCCCCCATCTGTCCGGCCGAAATCAATTGCACCGGTAGACCATGACGTACGGCCTGTTCGACTATCTCACAAGATTCGGTGGCAAATCGCATGGGCGGCACGACATGGGTTGCCATAATGGTAAGGAATGGGCGTTGACGAAAAACTGCTTCGCTACCCGCAATTGCGTAACAGATTTCCGCAATTGTTTTAACGTGCTCTGGTAAGGTTGCGCTGATGCAGATATGCTTTGATGTTCCGGCAAGACATGCGTACAGTGTGTTTATATCAAGGTCGAACGGAGTCGCCGCATCGGTACCTACAACCGGTCTGCTAAAAAAATGGATGTGCTCTTGCAAATCCACAATACGTGCCATGTCATACAAATCCTGTATAGTTGTTTCGCGGTAGGAATGGGTTTCTAAATCTAGAATACGTGGCGCTGCACCGCCTGTACCGACATGCACCCGGGCGCCGGAGATATCCATGTGATAGCCATTTCCGCGCGACCACAAAGTCACATCACGTTTGATACCCTCAAGCACCTTATTTACCATATCACCAGGGAATAATAGCCGCGCGTCATCAGTGAAAGTACCGCCATTTGCGGTCACAATATCGATCATGCATTGCGGTGCCTGGGACAAACCCAGATTTTCAAGTAGTTCCAGAACTGCTAGATGAATCTGCTCAATTTCATCTTCACTCAAAGGTTGGAACTGGCCGCCACTGACTCCCATCCATTTCGACTGACTGGTATCCTCTTTGGCCTGTTGTCGAAGGGCTATACGCGCGCTGCGACCGCTTCGCACTGAACGCTTCGTCGCGTCTGACATAGTGTAATACCCCATATTTAATTCATCTAAAAATATTAGATCAGATCAAATGGTAACGTACAAATGATATAAAATCGTTTATAAGATGAATTAAATTCACTTATAAATCAACTATGTCAGTTTCTTTAACTTCGTTAAGAGCGTTCGAAACAGCGGCCCGACATATGAGCTTCAAGGCTGCGGCAAACGAACTTAACCTCTCACCCACTGCAATTAGCCATCAGATCAGATCCCTGGAAAAAACAATGGGACACCGATTGTTCAATCGTCAGGTGCGAAAAGTTACCTTAACGGCAGAGGGAAATAAACTAGCACAGACTCTGATACCAGCATTTAAAGCCATCAATGAGGCGGTTCAAAAACTCCAGGGCCAGACAGATCGACATACAGTCACATTGGGTGCGGGACCTATTTTTAGCTCACGTTGGTTAGCACCTAAACTGGAGTTGTTGTGGCGGCAAAATCCGGATATCGATCTGCGACTCCATCATTCGCCTCTACCCGTGCACCAGCAAATGGAGAGCTACGACATGGCTGTTGCGTGGGGAACAAACGACTGGAAGAACCTTCAGTCCGACCCTTTACTTAGCGTGCACGTTACACCGGTCTATGCGCCGAACGCCGAGTTTGCCCATGAAAAAATCATAGATCCGACAGATCTTCTGAAATATCCACTTCTGCATCATCGTGATCACAGCGCCTGGCGTTTGTGGCTGAGGACAATGGGAGTGCAGCCACTAGGAGAAATTTCCGGTATTATTTTTGAGGACGCCAACGTGCAATTGCAAGCAGCCCTTGAGGGCCAGGGTATCGCACTGGGATTCCTGCCATTAATAGAAGTCGAGATATCCGCTGGGCGACTTATCCAACCCTGGAAAGAAACGGTTAAACCCATTGAATCCTATTTTCTGCTTTACCACCAGAATTCAATGGATTGCGAACCCGTCGCCCGTGTTCGCAAATGGTTACTCTCCATAGGCGAAAAGATTTAGATAGTGGATACAGCTTATAGGAAAAGTAAGCCCATCCACATGATTATTCGGCAAATACTGCGCCCGGTCTTCTATCCTTTCAAGCACCGGAATACTCTTGCACAAGGCACCGGTATATCAATAGTTCCACATTAAGTCCCCGGATTTACAGCATTTGAATGCATACAGTCAGACCGTATCAATCAGTTTTTCAATATATTTCGCTATGCTCTTGATTGTAGGATTTTCGAAGATATCACGAATAGAGATGTTGATTTTCAATAGGTCCTGTAATCTGTTTACCATCTGTATAGCGGATAACGACTCAGCGCCCAAATCAAACAGGTTCTGCTCTTTATCAACACACTCGACGCCAAGGACTTCTGTCCAAGCGTTAGCGATGGATTTCTCAAGCGGACTCATAGCCGTTGTTGCTGACAAAGCAGGAACAGTGTTCTTAATCTTTAGTAGCTCCTTACGATCAATCTTACCGTTAGTTAGTCTTGGCAGTATGTCGAGTTGTACGTCGCCAGATAAATATGGACTTTTGGTTGCCTAATTTAAGAGACGGTTCAGTCCATCGGGTTTAGGTTTTGTGCTCGGTTATGGTAATGCATTTGTTTTCTCGATGCTAATGTGTTGAGT
>CAJQKF010000154.1 GCA_905478855.1 uncultured Gammaproteobacteria bacterium | reverse complement strand
GATCTTGGGTAAGTTGGGTATAGTGATTCATGTTGCTTCTCATCTTTGGCGAGAGGAAAAGCGATTATTATCTCAGCTTACCCTCTCACTTTCTTCATGAGTTGCACTTACGAGTTGAATTCGCCATTGATTCATTGTCTACAAATCCTCGTTATCAAGATTCCATAGTAGTTACCGGAATATTGAATGCGGACTTTTATTGTGGCACTCCCCTTATATGGAAGTTGAATGAACAGCTCCAGCTTCGTGCCGGAGCATTGTGTCTACTCGATACTAAAGCTCATCCCGAATTTTCTTTGAAGGATACAGACTATCTAATAGAAAAAGCAGCAGAAGTCACAAATCATTTGAAAACCTTTAATAATTGCCCCGAACACCTGCGATCCTCTCCTGCGTTCTAACTGAAAAATTTTTTACCTAATAAGTTTTTCATCGGTGGCAAATACCGGGACAGTCATTAGTTGAAATAGATAATGTGAATTGCATTAGATGAATGCTATTGCTAAAGATGGGTAGGTATTTTTGATTCAATGAGTAAAGTTAACGACGGTTTATCGGCTAATTTCGGTATGAGTTGTTCACTAATCAGTGAATAAAGCATGGGAATCTAACAGGGTTGGGTTCCCTGTACTCACTAAGGGTTTTGATGAAAAGTAAGTGGTCAGGTTGCGTACAGTATTTTATTCGCAGCGTTTCCACCCATCCATTTCTACTGTAATCGATTACACAGGGTTTTAATACGATCCAATGGGCTAACTAGTCGTAGAAACCCCGTACTAAAGGTTGTCATAGTGCCCAGCCAGTTCTCTTTTTCGATACCCAGTCGGTTGAGTATTCTAGGTAAATCTTCCCGTATCGATCCTTTTTTATTTGGAGCAATGGCTCGGCCCGTCCAGTCTACTAACTCAAGATAATCGCCAAAACTGAAACTACTGAAACCGGCACCACGAGATTAACTCGTTGACAGGGTTACAAGCCGAATACGGTGTCGGGCATCGCAAGCTCAGCCCAACCTACAAACACTATATTGATAAATTTGTAAGATAACGTCCTAGTTTTTACCATTTAACGCATATTCTGTGGCGCCAGCATGTCGTGAAGTCAAAATTTTAGTACAGGGAATAACCGACCATATTATATCACATGGGTTTTTACACAGTGTCTGCCACTACAGCGGGGAAGATGGGAGTCTATACGACTTTGAAGCTCGGGCCATAGCACAGCGTTTACGGAACCGTTCACCGAATGGATTAACCTTGCCAAACCGGTCCGGCTTGAAACGGGCAATATCAACAGCTGGTTTTTGTTTCAGTGCCAGATCAGAAATAACGTCGCCCATACCTGCTGACAACGTAACCCCTGAACCACAATCTCCCGCAACTGCATAAAATCCGGTAATGTCAGGAATGGGTCCCAGGATTACTTCTCCATCAGGGGTATACGAAGACAGACCACAAATATAGCTGGAAAATCGGGCCGTTTTGATTGCCGGAAAGAATTGTGCCAGGCCATCATAGGCATCGGTTAGAATATCCCAATGCTCCTCTCCCTGTGTTGGTGAGAACGCTGCAGGATCATGAGGCAAGTCTCGGGCATTGAAAGAAGCAGAACAGGTTTCCTGCACCCCAAGAACCAGACCGCCCACTTCGGGACGCGTATAGGCAGCTACATCTGGAAGGATTGTTACCGGCTGTTCACCCCCATAGGAACTTGAAGGTTCTGTTATCCAGTAATGACTGCGCACAGGAGCCATTGGAAGCGCAAAGCCAACATGTTCCGATAATACCGAGGCCCATGCGCCACAAGCATCTATTACAGAGCCAGAGGCAATTTTTTCGTTGTTACTTACAACCCCGACTACCTTTTTCTCTTGCCTAAGAATGTTCTCCACATTGGAATAAGGGCGTACAACAGCTCCCATGGCTCGAGCAGCTTTGATATATGACATACTCATAATATACGGATCAACATAACCATCGGTTGGAAAATAAGCTGATTTCAATATGGTGCTCACATCCAACCAAGGCACCAGTTCTCTTATTTCAGTCTCACTCGGAAACTCAACCGGAATTTCCCACTTCACAGCATCTTCGACCATTGCATCAAGCTCGGTGGCACGCTCATTGGAGGCTGCAATGCGTAAACTGCCTACATCGTGATACCCCACACTCTCCCCCACTTCTTGTTCGAGTATCGGCACAATCTGTGTGGTCATTTTTGCCAAAGGTGTTTTGGAATACTTTGTGGATGCCTGCAGCACCAATCCGGCAGCACGACTGGTCGCAGCACTTGCCAGGTCGTTACGTTCCAACAGTAACACCGAACCCGCACCCTTGCGTTTCAAGTGGTACGCAGCCGAGGCTCCGATAATCCCCCCACCAACAATAACGTGATCAAAAGTTTCCATTCAGACAAAACCAGAGAGTTAAGACATAAAGTTTCTTACCGAGGATGCAGGACGCCGCTCAATACGGCATCAACCCAGTATACGGAGTGTGAACAACTACATTATGCACCATGCAGGCCAATGTCGTGATATCAAAAACTGGAAGTTTCAATTTCAACTGCAACTTAGACGCATAGGGTGGAAGATCTGTACATTCTAAAACGATAGATTTAATGTTCGGGTGCTCCGCAAAAAGCTCAGCCGCTGCACCCAGCAATTCACGTTCAATTAGATCAAGATCCATTGATGCCCGCTCATTTCGCAAGATAACTTCGGCGATGGGTCGCTGAGCAACTTGGGCACAGTCACACCTTTTATCATTTCGTAAAGGACGGGGAAAGGTAGACTCGATGGATTTTTAATATGCCCAGGTGGTTTAGGAAAATAACTTTTAAGACAAACCACACCTATTGATGCACCGCAGATATTTTGTCCGCCCTTGTATTTGGTCATGATTTATTTTCCTTAAAGATATCTCGTAATCTTTTCATTTTTCCTATTCTAGTACTATCAATAACATGGAAACTGTGGCTAGCTTTAAAGCGAGTGCAGCGGTGCGTGATCACACCATGGTTTGATAGTTGCTCAATATCGGCTCTGAGCATGCCAGAGACCGATTGGAATTTCGATCGATCAAGAATATGCCAGCGAGGTTCCTGAAGTAAGTTATACAGTCGTTTCCTTTTCACCAAATCCCCAAAATACGGGCACGAGTGGCATCCATGCTTAGCTGTCCCAAAACATGCTCGAGGCTTTCTTGAGCGGCGTCAGCTAGTTCTGCCAGACCACTTTGCTTCGCGCCCATAGAAACCCCATTGGCCACAGGCACGGATCCGTGCCGTTGCACGATTTTCCAGCTGCCGCCTTCCAGTACGAACACGAGAGTGACGCGGCTCATGTAGGGTTCGTCCGGTTTCGTCTCAAAGAAAACACGATGTTCAAAATTTGACCATCCCGTCTCGTTGCACTCGAAGGCTTCAGCGGCAATCTCTTCGTGGCTGAGAATTTTGGGGATATCACGAAAATATGTGCTGATTGCATCGCGCGCTACCTGGCCGTACCAATACTCATCCTCGGCTGTACAAATAAAACGCAGTTGAACAATAAAATCTCAAAACAACCGAGTAATTTAAATCTATCCCCGATTTTGTAAGTTATCCAGCATAGCTAGGATCAGGTTTTGAATTGAGATTTGTAGATCATGCGCCTATTTGATTAGTTTTCTCCACGTAATTCAACACGTCGAATTTTACCAGAAATCGTTTTTGGTAATGCTTTTTTGAACTCAATTTCCCGTGGATATTTATAAGGTGCCGTACTGGTCTTAACAAACTCCTGAATTTCTTTTTTCAAGACTTCGTTGGCAGTATAACCTTCAGCCAGTACGATGAATGCCTTGACCACTTCAGTGCGCATTTCATCGGGCACACCGACCACCGCAGATTCGGCCACTGCCGCGTGTTCTAACAAGGTGCTTTCAACTTCGAATGGGCTGATCCGATAACCCGATGAGGTGATCACATCATCAGATCGTCCGACAAACCAGAAATAACCATCTTCGTCCATCGTGGCGGTGTCACCGGTAAAATACCAGCCGTGATGGAAAGACCTGAAAGTAGCATCGGGATCTTTCCAATATTCTCTGAATAATCCGAGAGGATATGGGTCGGTGATGCGCACGGCAATATGGCCAATCTCACCGGTTGACACGGGAATACCCGTTTCTGTGACCACACACACATCCAACCCTGGTGATGGTTTACCCATGGAGCCGGGGCGTACCGGCATGCAGGGATAATTAGCCACCAGGCAGACAGATTCGGTCTGACCATAACCATCGTAGATGGAGCCCCCGGTAGCGGCTTGCCAGATTTTGATCACTTCGGGGTTAAGTGGTTCACCAGCGCCCATCGAATGGCGAATAGTAGACAGATCAAATTTCGTCAAATCCTGTTGCGCAAACATACGGTACAGGGTCGGTGGTGCACAGAACGTGGTTACACCCAGTTTTTTAATCAGGTTAAGATGCAGTTCGATATCGATGCCGGCACCATTATAGAGCACCATGGCGGCGCCCATTTGCCAGGGTCCGTATAACATACCCCAAGCAGCTTTAGCCCATCCGGTGTCTGAAAGTGTCCAGTGTATATCATCCTGCTCTAGGTCCATCCAAAATCGTCCGGTTATGCTGTGCGCCAGTGCATAGCCATGGTCGCGTTGCACCATCTTCGGCATGCCGGTAGTGCCAGATGTAAAGTAAACCAGCATAATGTCATCGCTTCGCGTGGCGTGCAGTCTATCTTTGTCTAACTTGGCAGAAGCATTGGCTACAGCGCTATCGTAATGTGTCCATTCATCATGGTGTTCGCCAATCACAATAAGGTGTTTCAGTGTCGGACATTGATCACGAATTTCATCCACTCGTTCAGCATTTTCCGCTGTAACGATGGCGATGTTGGCTTCTGCAGCATTGATACGGTACTTGATATCTTTCGGCATTAGCAGGTTCGTGCCAGGCATCGGCACGGCACCCAATTTGCAGCAGCCAACCATAACTTCATACCATTCGGGAATACGCGGGATCATAACGAAAGCGAGGTCCCCCTTGCTAATACCCATATCCTGGAGAACGTTAGCAAACTGGTTGGATCGATCGTTTAGGTGGCTAAAATTGCAGTATTGAATAGTATCGCCAGTGTTGTTAACTGCTATATAAGCGGTCTTGTCATTTTCTAGTGCCTGTTTTTCAATTACGTCAAACCCAAAATTATAATATTCAGGAATATCCAGGTGAAAGCTGGAAAAATCATCGTAGGAAGTCATTTTAGGTAATGTCATGCAGTGCCTTTCCTCTTTTTGTGGTGCTCAACATGTCGATAGAATATCTCCAGGTACAGAATTATATCGGCGTAAATTGTTGGCCTGCGCTAGATTTGTTCCGCTCGTGGCCTTCGATTTTTGGCTATGCAACCAAGAAAACTAATTATAAAAGTCATCTTTTCAGATAACAAGCTACGTATTTCTGCTCAACGGAAAAGGAAGAATGATCAATAAGTACCGTTTAGTCATCACCTGATAACGCTGATAGCTCGAGCTGACTAGACCATAAACTTAAAAAAATAAAAGTGACCTTGTTACCGCTAAAGGAATAATCTTTGGAAACGAATTAAAATGTTAAGCAATGGATCAGATTCGCCCTGAAGAGACAGTTGACTAAACTTCATTGTGCCCCAGTTTTTCTCATTCCGGTCAAACACTCAGTAGCTACGATATCTGTAGGTGATTCAAGCGTATTCTCCCGCACTGGCGACAAAGGACGCTCGGTTTGTAAAGCGGGTATTGTGGCGCTCTCAGTGTCACCAACCCAAAGCAGAAACCTCCCATTTTGATCAACAGCAACCTGTTCAACTTCAATAAGTTCAACTCGAAGCGCTCCAAGGCTGATGTCGTCTCCTCATCACCAACACATACCAAGAAACTTACAACTAATTATCTGATACCGGTGTTAGCTCGATCCCAGAAATAGGCAGCCCCAGCACACGGTGATCCGCTTCACCATGTCGACTCGGTTGAAACGGATTACAGCTCAAAAATAGTTCAAGCCAACCGTTGCTTGCATTTGCCACAAACTCGATCATCAAATGCGGCACAGATCTTATCTGAACTTCTACCTGACAACCCTTAACTAGAACAAACGGATTCGCAATAAGCTCCACGGGGCGCGATGACAACAAATAAAAACGCACACAATACCTTAGTTTCGCGACCGGAATACCAAACTTTGACGCCGCCTCAGTCCACCGAAAGGGTTTCCCAGCAGCGGCATACTCGATAGCATAGAACCCCAATAAGCAGCTTTCATCTATTGTGCCCATGCTAACCCAACTCGGGACAAATGCGATCTCGGTTGGTTCCCGTAGCCAATTAGCGATAAAGTGCAAATGACTGGTAACAAGCCCCACCACGAACACAGGCAAGCGCCTGGTCGCGGTGACCGGCGAGTGGGATGATGACTGAGAATTCGGGCTTCGAGGTTTCCTCAGCCTGATCTGAAACTATTGCGTTCTTAGACATTTATGACCATTGGGTTATGCAACGGCTAGAGTGCCGTGCAGACGATGTGATAATAAGCGATAAAGCGATAAAGCTACAAAACTTAAGCAAATCATTCAGAACACAGTCAAACTGGTTTGTTTATAATTGGCGCTGGAAATCTTCATGTCTCCCTCAAACCCCGGAGGTATTGGAATTTATAATGGCAGCTGTGGGCAAACAATAAAGGGATCGGGTGCCTTAGTATTTTTTCTTGAAAATAGATCTGGTGGAATTTAACCAAGGTTGGCAAGCGGCGAGTATGCGACTAACTGTTAGGATAGATACTATGAACAAGAAAGTACTCACCGCCTTGGTCACTCAGACGAGCAAAGTCTGTATTGACCTAATGAAATCGGGCAGTTAAATAAGTGATTATATCTATCAACAATTAAGGCATCAGAACGGGGCAGAAAAGAACCTAACAATGGCACTAAGTTGAGCCTCGGGATCACGACATTTACCTCCGTGTGACTCGAGCACCCAATTAAAAAAAGGAGAGTGTAAATAAGCGAGAATTACCTCGCCATTCTGAACGAATGCTCGTCAAAGATGCCTCCGCGTGACTTTACAGTTCACGAAAACTACATCAGTGTAGAAGGTATTGCCACATTCCGATGCTTTCGATTCCGTCATCTTGTGTATATCGTTCCAAACGTAAAACACTACGACCGTATTGCTCCACAACCGTTTGTGATGCCGCGCTCCGCCAAAAAATCTTCGATACCTCGTTGACTCAAGTAGAAACGATGGGCAGCCAAACTGCTAACTTGACGATACCGCCGACTCCAATTCGTCTTCTGAATTTTTCATAAAGCGCCATCGTTTTATTAGAATTTCGTTAATACACAATAGATAATCCGATCGATTATTTATTATGTCACCGGAATACCCCCAATTTAAATAGAGTGACTTGATACATATCAAGGAAACTTTGTGCCGTATAAAATACTATGCTTAGTCACATGAATGGACTGTGCATGGATACTACAGTTCATACCTAACATTCTGAATCTACAGGTGGATTTAGTTGTCATCAACTCGATGAAGCCATATTTTATAAAACTGCTGCATCTAAAAGAGATTCTGTAATGTCACACTACAATACAATATTCAGCATTCGTCGCCTGTGGATTGTACTGGCAGTTTCGATGGTTGTTATGTTTACCATCCTGCTTCTCATTGGTAAGGAGATCTATCATCAAGCGCCGCCGATGCCAGAAAAAATTCAAACAGCGAGCGGGGAGACCATTTTCACTTTGGATCAAATCCAACATGGACAAAATATCTGGCAGTCGATCGGTGGTATGCAAAGAGGCTCAATCTGGGGTCATGGTAGCTATTTGGCACCGGACTGGAGCGCTGATTGGTTACACAGAGAGGCGTTAGCGCTATTAGAAATTGATGCCCAGAGGAAGTATCAAATATCTTATGAGTCTCTATCGCCAGTTAAACAAGATCTCCTTTCAACCACTCTGAGGTATTCTCTCAGAGAGAATACCTATTCTGATGAAACTGGAAATATTCACATTTCTACTGATCGCAAGCAAGCCATAAAATTGGTGCAGGAACACTACGGCAACGTTTTCCAAGCGCGTCTTAACCCGGAATCAGAGTTGATTCGGGAACAGTATGCATTCGCAAAGTCCCTATCTCTTAGTGATGCAGATCTGTACGATTTAACTGCTTTCGTGTTTTGGACTTCCTGGAGTACGGTAACACAAAGACCGGGTAAGGAAATTTCGTATACCAATAATTGGCCACATGAGAAGCTGGTTGGAAATACGCCTTCTGCAAGTTTATTTATATGGACATTCATTAGTATCGCACTGCTTCTTGGCGGTATTGGCGCTTTAGTTTGGTTCTATGTTCAGCAATACGACCTATGGCGTGACGATATGGCACCCGAGGGTGGAGTCGGGAGTGATAACCTATTAAGTCAAGCATTTATAACAGCATCAATGCGCGCAACGTCAAAATACTTCTGGATCGTCGTCGCATTATTTCTCACACAGGTACTACTGGGTATGGTAACCGCCCACTATGCGGTGGAAGGGCAAGATTTTTATGGGTTTCCGCTTGCGGAATATCTACCCTATACCGTTGCCAGAACATGGCACACACAGCTTGCCGTTTTATGGATCGCTACTGCATGGCTTGCTACTGGCCTTTATTTTGCGCCGTTGATTTCTGGCCATGAACCGAAATTTCAACGCTTTGGCGTTAATTTCTTGTTTATTTGCCTGCTAATCATAGTGGTTGGCTCGTTTGTGGGAGAGTGGTTAGGGGTAAAGCAATATTTTGAAAATATGACAGCCAATTTTTGGTTTGGTCACCAGGGTTATGAGTACATTGACTTAGGCAGATTCTGGCAGATTTTCCTTTTTATCGGATTATTATTGTGGTTAACACTAATGGTGCGAGCGTTGTTACCAGCGCTTAGGTCCGGGAATAGCAAATCATTGATATTCTTGTTAGTGGTCGCCTCTACGGCCATAGGATTACTCTATGGCGCCGGATTGTTGTATGGGCAAAATTCACATATTAGCGTCATGGAATACTGGAGATGGTGGGTAGTTCACCTATGGGTAGAGGGCGTTTTTGAGGTTTTCGCAACCACTATCATCGCGGTTTTGTTTGTTAAAATGCAATTACTTCGCTATACCACAGCCGTGATATCGGTATTGTTCGCTACGATCGTATTCCTAAATGCCGGTGTGTTAGGCACCTTGCATCATTTATATTTTAGTGGAACGCCACTATCGGTAATTGCCGTTGGTGGCGTTATGTCAGCGTTAGAAGTGGTGCCGTTGGTTGTGATTGGTTTTGAGGCATATAACCATGCGAAACTCGAAAAACAGGCCAAATGGATAGAATATTACAAATGGCCATTAATGTTTCTTTCTGCGGTATTGTTTTGGAATTTTATCGGTGCCGGGTTACTCGGGTTTCTGATTAATCCTCCTCTAGCACTTTATTATATGCAGGGTTTAAATACCACGGCTAGTCATGGCCATGCTGCACTATTTGGTGTTTACGGCATGTTGGGTATCGGCCTGATGCTATTCTGCTTACGCGGCCTAACTGCTAATGTGGTGTGGAATGAAGCGTGGTTAAAGTGGTCTTTCTGGACGTTAAATAGTGGTCTGGTATTAATGTTAGTTATGTCGTTAATACCTCAGGGCATATGGCAGGCTTATCGCTCCTATCGATATGGCTATTGGTATGCACGATCAGCTGAGTTTATGCATAGCGAAATTATGGAGTCATTGGTATGGGCCAGAGTTCCGGGTGATATCGTATTTGGTATCGGGGTTTTTGCTCTTGCCGGATTTGTTATCTCTCTTTATACGAAAAAGCGTTAGTAATATTTTGGGTTTATACTCATAGTGTAGGCATCCGAATTTCTAAACTAGACTGTTATAAATAACAGTAACTGGATTTATGAGAAATAGAGAAATGAAATCTGCTCCTCAAATAAGGCGCTGGGAATTGTGGGGAACAGGTTTTAGATCATTTTTCTTAGGAGCGGCGCTATGGTCTGTTGTATCGATGAGCTTATGGTTTGGTGTTCTACATCTTGGCTGGAAATTTCCGTTTAACGGCCAAGGATCAATGATATGGCATGCCCATGAGATGATATATGGATATAGCATTGCTGTTGTCTCCGGATTCTTACTGACTGCCGTACCAAACTGGACTGAAACCAAACCCGTTTGCGGACTCCCTTTAGGCTTTGTCTTTATTACATGGTTAGGAGCGCGTATCTTTAGCGTGTTCGGTGGAGGCGACCTGATTGTGTTAACGGCTGGGCTTGATTTGCTATTTATTGTATGTTTGTTAAGTTGCACAGCATCGCCGATTATAAAAACAAAAAACTGGAAGCAAAGTGGAGTACTCGCGAAAGTTATTTTATTGGGTGCCGGTAATCTTGCATTCTATCTGGGTGCGACCGGCTACTTAGAAAACGGCATTAGAATCGGACTATATAGCGGCTTTTATCTGATCATAGCGTTAGTTCTCGTTTTAGGAAGACGGCTAATACCCTTTTTTATTGAGCGTCGACTTGATCTTTCCGAGTCTATTCGCGTCGATAAATGGCTGGATAATGTGCTCATTCTTTTATTTTTTATGTTTTGGGTGTTCCACGTTTTTACTCAACATCTTGTTTGGACTCAATTAACGGCTTTATTGTTATTTTTCTTGCATATATTTCGTCTCTACCATTGGTATCGACCTGGTATTTGGAAAGATCCACTACTCTGGGTGCTATTCGTAGCTTATGGGTTTCTTGTTCTAAGTTTTATAGTGATAGCGTTACCATTGTTCGGCGTGGACTCCTCTCCATTTCTGCCACTACATCTATTTGCGGTTGGTGGAATAGGCTTAATAACTTGTGGCATGATGTCGCGTATTTCCTTGGGGCATACAGGACGCAACATAAAAACCCCGCCCGATATGATTGGGTTTTCGTTTGCTTGCATAATATTGGCAGCAATCACGAGGGTTTTTCTACCTATGTTTTTTACAAACCAATATGGGTTATGGCTAGTAATATCACAACTGCTTTGGATAGCGGGGTTTTCTGTATTTATCTTGTCTTATCTGAGTATTCTTCTCTCACCGCGAATTGATGGCAAGTTAGGCTAACCCAGAAGTACCATCCTGCTGCTCACTATCCATAAGCACTATTGACGAACGGATCGCGCCAGGCACCGACCGACTATGGCGTTATAAATATTCATGCAGAAGCACTTAGAGACTGCATACAGAATATCAACACGCCAAAAGACCATCGGTATGCAGGGTGAATGAGGTAAAGTTAAGAGAATTTTTTCGACCTAAACTTTCTATGCCCGTATTTACGCTAACCTAGGCAATAATAAAGATTGTAATCGCCTGCTTTCTTACATACGCAATCGTCGTTGGGTTTTTGATCATCTTGGCGCTTCTTCCGATATTCGGTTAAGAAAATCGTTCAATGTATTGGCAGCGCTGACAAAGTTTTTCCACTAGTTTTTTCTGTCTAAAACCCTTGACGATATCTTGCGCACGACGTGACGCTAAGATATCCAATATAGGCATATCATCAACATGTCCTAACGGTATGGCGCTTTCTTTATCAAGGCAGCATGGTACGACTGTGCCGTCGACCAAGATACCGAAATGTGATGATAACCCGTAGCATTTTCCCTCAGTACCCAGCACAGGCAGATCTAAACTCGGCCAGATGAATTCTGTATCAAAATGCAGGTAGAGTCTGTTTTTAACATTAATACTCTTGCGGTTTCGGACATCAAGTTCCGTTGGCATGTTGAAACCAAATCGCTCACTAATTCTCTTCAACATTTCCGTATTGGGGGTTTGGCTACCCAATGGATCATTCAGATTCCACAGCCTAAAATTCAGATAAAGATCTGGCCTTTCAGCTATCGCACGTTCCGTAAAGCTGAATATTCGTTCCAGATAGTTAGTCGGGTTTCTTTCTGGAAAATTATCAAAAAAACTGTGCAGTGAGAAATTGATTTGATAAAAACGCTTATGCAACATTAATTCAAACTTCTCAGGCCGCATTAATACTCCATTGGTTACTAGAAATATATTCACCTCGTGTTCATCGCAAATATGAATCATTTCTTTGAACTGCGGGTGAACTAGTGGATCGCCCATTAAGTGAAAACATATTAAATCCGTAAGGGGCGCAACCTGCATGACAATATCTCGAAAAGTATCGATGTCCATCATCTTGTTATCACGAATAACCGCTGGACAGAAACTGCATTGCAGATTACAGATATTGCTTATCTCGACATGAATTTTATGGAAGCGTTTTTTCATGCAAACGAGAATGCTCTTGCGCCTTAAAACAGTCAAGTCAATGTTAAAGGATTTACTTCAAGTGCAGTCACAAAATTGATACTTGTAATTGGGGTGCTCCAGATATTCGATAACCGTTTACAACACAAATCAATATTTGGCTAAACCACACAACCTGCTTGCAGCCCTTCAAAAATCGCCTCCTCGCAGGTACGGGCGCACAAGGCATCACCAATAACATGGCAATCTACGCCACTAGCGTTTACGGAATCAACAAACGCAACTTCCGGTTCATTTGGCCATACAACCACGACACTATCAACATCATCGAGAACGACCGGTTGCTGGGCTGCAGTATGTAAAAAGTAGGCACTGGAAGAATCCACACCGTACAATCGCATATGTGATAGTACTTCAACACCCAGTTTATACATTTTCGCTATCGCCTCATCGCGCATATAGTTTTGAATGGCTTCGGCGGCGCAAACACCGTTAACGGCTAATCTAACACTACAGCCCTGCTCTACCAGTCGCTCGGCTATACCTACACCAATCCAGTTTGCTGGCCAGTCATAGATAACAACCCGTCCACCTGGTTTAACATCTTTGCGTAAAACTTCGTTGGCATGAATTAACTTCACCCCATCATCCAGATCAATTTTTGGAAAGCATTCCTTTGAACCCGTGGCGACGATAGTAGTATCCGGGTTCATCGATAATACGTGTTCTGGTGTAACATACTCACCAAGGCGAACGTCTACACCAGATCCATCTAACTCCTGCAACAGATTGGTAATAATGCCACCAAATTCGGAACGACCCGGTAAAAGTTGAGCAAGCTTTGCCTGTCCGCCGAGGCTGTTGGATGCCTCTAGCAGAGTTACATTGTGGCCACGCTTAGCCGCTGTGATAGCCGCTTTCATTCCCGCTACACCGCCACCTATAACAATGACACGCTTAGACCTTGAAGCTTGGAATAGCGTTCCATAGCTGAGTTCACGCCCCGTCTCCGGTCTTTGAATACAGGAAATAGGTAAACCCATTTGAAAATGCCCGATACATGCTTGATTACAACCAATACATGCACGTATTGAATCCTGCTCTCCAGCAGCTGTCTTGTTCGGCATTTCTGGGTCACAGATCATCGCTCGTGTCATGCCACACATATCGGCCTCATTACGCGCAATAATTTGTTCAGCATTCTGTGGCTGATTGATTCTGCCCGCAACCAATACAGGGATTTCTACAACGTCTTTTAATCGTTTCGAGTAAGGAGCCAGATAACCGGTTGCGATAGACATCGGCGGTACTATATGTGTGGCACCACCCGAGCTAGAAGAAGTTCCGGCGATCACATTCAAGTAATCAAGTTGCGGGGCAAGGGACGCACAGATTTTTAGGCTGTCGCTTTCTTGCATACTTTGCTCATCGGCCTCGAAAGCTGAATAACGTAAGCCAACAACAAAACCAGTGGGGGTATTAGATCTACATTCTCCGATTACTTCACGAACAAATCGAAGTCGATTTTCAAAGCTTCCTCCATATCGATCAGTACGACAATTCGTTGTCTTACTCATAAATTGTGCCGGCAAATAACCATGACTAGCAACAATTTCAACTCCATCGGCCCCGGCTTCAGACATACGTCGTGCGGTCTGTGCATAGCCATTGATGAGTTCTTGCAACATTTTCTCATCAAGCGCGCGTGGAGAAACTTTAAAACGTTCCGACGGTGTTGCAGACGGTGCATACGCGGGTTGCAATACGCCTTCCGGTCGACCTAGCAATTCACGCCCAGGATGAAATAATTGAACAAATACCCTTGTACCGTGCTGCTGTATTGCCTTAATAAGTCTGGAAAAACTTTCGATGCAATCGTCATCAGTACCCATTAGTAAAGAGTCTGTGTATTTTGCCGATTCATGTACACCAACAACCTGAATAATGATCAACCCGGCACCGCCCTTTGCTCTCGCAACTTGATAAGCGATCAGCTCATCTGACGGTCTTCCCTTTACAGGTAGATAGGTATCGTGCCCGGTTGAAAAAATTCGATTACGAATTTCTATATTGCCAATATTGAATGGCGACATTAACGAAGGAAATAGCATTTTTAATCACCTATTCTGATTTATATTTACGTGACAGTATCGTTTTAAATTGGACTATAAGTAATATACTTTCGTTCGCTGTCTTGGGTATACCGAACTATCGACCCACTGCACTTTTAGTAAGCATTATAGCCGCCCATTCCATAATAAAAATCTCGTTAATATCAGCACATGCGACCAGTCGAAAACGAATGTATCCACGGTCCGGTTTCTTAGTGGACAATCGCTTATTTAATAGCGAGACAGAAACGTTTAGCTTCTGATCCGGATACCAGGGGCGCTTCCACTGAATAGTATCGATACCCGGTGCACCTATTGCCGCCGCTCTCTGCAAAACAAGATCACAAAAGCCTTTAAAACAGAGCAATTGAGTCTGGAATCCTGAGGCCACTAATTGACCGAAATGGGTTCGTTCGGCCTCATCTTCATCTAGATGAAACCTTTGTGGATCATAACGACGAGCAAATTCCTTTATTTCTTCTACCGAAACTCCGTCGACCGTATAATCATACCTGGCAGCCTCGGAAAAATCCTCGAAGTACTGCAGCGTTCCTTTAACTGATGGCGAGCCTTGTCGACCCTCGTCGTTATCCATATTGAGACCTTTCAGAATGGAAAATGAAATGATAATACCGCTATCATGTTGGGCGCATTATCGCTGTTTTACAGCTAATTTCTCTGCTCGAATTAACCCATCGAGTTTTTTACGAAAGTCTCGAGCACCTTTATCCAGTCGCAAGTCGATAGTTGGGCGTGGATGAGAATTTAATCCAGCGTGTACCGCTTCCAACACAACTCTATCTTCTTCAAATGCAGATCGAGCGCCATCATTCAAACTCTGTTTAACTGCCTGATCTGAAATATTAGTATTGTAATGCTGAAACCAGAAGTAACGTGTGGTATTCGAATCCACTGGGGTGATGAAATGATAAGAACGCATACGATATGCATTTTCCGGTAAGTTATCGTCATCGCCACCAAGTCCTGCTTGGGTATAGGTACCAATATTAACAGCGACGGCTGGCATGCGAGCCTCATAGTGTTGATATCGATCTACTTTTCCAGAAAAACAAAGCATAGGCGCGTAATATGGTGGTGGATCAATGTTATTGATCCAGCGGGATACCACCACACCATCGTCAGTTTCACTCATTTCAAGCGGTACATTTGTAGTCCCGGCAGAAGCGAATGATGTCTGATGAACCCATGCTACATGCGACGGATCAAGAAGATTATCCAATAACAGTAAATAATGGCACTTACATTCCAGGACACCGCCTTCTGTCCTACCCCATGCCGAATCCTCGTAATCCTCTACCTGAAGAATTTTGGATTCGTCGGCCAACTGCGGCTCACCCATCCACACCCAGAGCAATCCATAGCGTTCTGCAATCGGATAACTCCTTACAACCGCTGTATCTGGAATTCGATCCTGGGTTGGTGCCGATATGCATTTTCCCGATGCATCAAACGTTAGTCCGTGATATCCACATTGAACAGTATCACCACACAGCTTACCCATGGATAAAGGCAATTTTCGATGGGGACACGCATCGTCTAATGCTACAGCATGCCCCTCACTATCTCGGTATAAAAGAATATTTGTACCCAAAATCTTTCTCGATTCAAGCCTCTGCTGTATTTCATCGTCCCGTGCAATCACATACCAGGTGTTTTGCAGAAACTCTGATTCACTGTTTATATAGATTAAATCAAATTTTGATTTTGTCTTTTCGGTGTTGGCCATGATTATTCTTAAAATTCTGAAGTTAGGTTTAGTGAGTCTTAAGGAAGCACCGTCATACAGCTGATAATAATGCTTCATCATACCCAAGACAAATAAAGTGAGCTAACTTTCTTGCACTACAAATATGCCATAATAGTAGTTATGCGAATTCTGGAAATTTGCTATGATTAAAAAATATTTTGAATTTGGGGAAACCGAATGGAAGATTTTGTTGGACGTAGTAATTTAATACCGGCAGCACGCCTAAAGGAATTACGTGAAAAGTCAGATATCAAGGGGCTTATGCAAACAATTAGTCATTTCGGTGCTATCTGTATAACAGGTGTCGGACTGCATTTAACATGGGGAACCGGCTGGGCAATTCCACTTTTCATAGTACACGGTATTTTGCTAAATTATTTGTTTGCCGCCCAACACGAATTTAATCACTACACGGCGTTTAAGACTCGTAGTTTGAACGATTTATGTAATCGTATAACCGGATTTTTTTTACTTTACCCGCGAAGCTATGAGCGTTGGTTCCATTTTGAACATCATCGACATACGCAGAACTGGGACAAAGACCCTGAACTCCTAACCCGCGGCGGACCTTATACACTCGGCAGCTATATCCCCTATTTATTTGGAATTACTTACTGGACAGGGCGCATTAAACGTCTTGTATTAGTTGCTATGGGCGATACGGCACCTTACTTTACCGAAAAACAAAGTAAGTACATCGTAATAGAGTCTCGTCTGCATATCGCCGCATATGTTTTAGTAACCATTGTTTCCCTATATTTCGAAAGCTGGATAGCAATAACCTTATGGATTGCACCAATGTTTTCTACGAAGATTTTTCAAAACGTGCAAAATATTACAGAGCACACGGGTTTGACCCATGAAAATGACACTGTGCACAATACCAGAACCATAAAAACCTGGTGGATTTTTCGCTGGCTGGCATGGAACATGCAATACCATACTGCCCATCATACATTTCCGGCGGTGCCCTTTCATGCCTTACCGGAACTGCACAAAGAACTCGTAAAACATGCCGGCTATGAACCACCAACAACCGGTTATATCGCATTTCAAAAACGCTTCATTAACAAACTTCTTGAAGGCCCAGAATCTAAAGAAGGTCAAGTTGAAATCAATCCTGTTAAGTCGACCGCTGGAGAAATCGCCTAATGCAGACGCTTGAAATATATCAGTCCCGTTGGGCAATGGAACTCCGCCGTCCGGATGGCATTGAGCGTTCCGACGCACAAGCCTTCGAGATGGTCGCTAAGGCCGGCTATGATGGTATGTGTTTAGATCTTGGCGCTTCCAACATGACCGCTGCTCGGGCCACTCTTCCGCTATTCAGAGAATTTGATTTGGGCTGCATGATAAATGCCTTTCCCACCACAATCGAAGGCTTACAGCCGGTATTAGATTTGGCCATAGAAGCTAATGCCTCCTACGTTAATATTATCGGCCAGGTAATGCCTTTCACAGTAGACGAAGGAGTCGAGGTTGTTAAACAGTGGATGGCAATGGCAGAAGCCTCCAATGTTCCAATACTGTTCGAAACCCACAGGAATTGCATAACCAACGATTTATTCTATATGCTGCAGTTAATGGAACGCGTGCCAAACATGCCAATCTGTGCCGATCTTTCACACTATGTAGTAGATCGGGAATTCTGGTTTCCTCTAAGTGATGACGATCAAGCACTAATTCGGCCCATTTTGGAACGAGCAGATAGTTTTCAAGGACGAGTAGCGGGTCGTGAGCAAATCCAATTGCAACTGAATTTTCCACAGCACCAAAAATGGGTGGATCAGTTTCGGCAGTGGTGGAAAGAAGGGATAACTTCCTGGAAAAAACGAAACTCATCCGATGCAAGAATGATTTTCCTAACGGAGTTAGGCCCACCAGAATACGCTATTACCGGCGCTGATGGTTTTGAACTTTCAGACCGGTGGGAAGAATCTTTGCAGATAAAAGCCTGGGTTGAAGATATTTGGACAAATACGTAATTATCTACAAAATAGATCATTAGAAAGGATAACGATAATATCTAAACTGACTTATCTGCAGTTTCTTCGCTTTAAATCGTGCAGTAGAGGATTGAATGTTTAGTTCATTTCGAACGATCGTACTATGTGTGATGCCGTTCAATCTAGGCCATATAAAAACATCGACAATAAAACGATTCAACCAGGGGAGATAGATTAATTGTCGAGGAAAAATCATGAGTAAAAGAGTTGTATTATTGACTGGAAGTGAGTTGAGGCATTCTTTTTTTAGAATGTATGTCAGTGGTAACAAAGATATTGACGTCATACAGACATTTTGTGAGTCGCGAAAAGGTAACCTTAATGAGGTTGTTCAAAAAGACGGGGGCGTAATTTCACATCGAATGAGTCATTTAGCGATGCGAGAGCAAACTGAAAAGGACTTTTTTGAGGTCTTTTGTCAAACAGTTGAAGATAGATCAAAGCCGAAGTACATTGAACGAGGAGACATTAACAGGGAAGATATAGTTCAGGAAATAAAGGATCTTAATCCTGATGTTATTGTTTCTTATGGATGCTCCCTGATCAAATCATCTCTTCTAGACGACTTTGAAGGTCGGTTTATGAATATCCACTTGGGCCTTTCTCCCTATTATCGTGGCGCTGGGACTAACTATTGGCCTTTCGTAGAGAAGGAGGTACACCTCGTCGGAACTACTTTCATGTATATAGATGCCGGCGTAGATACTGGAAATATCATTCATCAACTTAGAGCTAACGTTAATTATGGTGATAACGTTCATCAAATTGGAAACCGACTGATCCGTGATGCTACCATTGAGTGTGTTAACTTGATTCTTAGTTTTAATGATCTGGATAAAATGGAGCCTCTTGATTTTGATGTGGCCAGAGAAAAATATTATCGAAAGAAAGACTTTTCAGAAGTGTCCTTGGATATTATGTACACGAACTTTCGTGAAAATATGATATCGAAGTACTTGATTGAACAAGATGCCCTTATTAGACAATCGCCAATTATTCAGAATACAGGCCTCAAAAGTATATTGGTATGAAGGCGATAATGTATCACTATGTGAGACCGTATAATTCAGAGTTTCCATATTTCAAGAATCTGAACATCGAGGATTTTCGGAAACAGTTAGATTACTTTGAGCAGAATTATGGATTCGTTGATAAGCAAGATTTCATCAAAAGTTTTGAGACTGGCGAGATCCCAAAGGGGGTGGTACTAACTTTTGATGATGGCTTGAAGTGTCATTATGACTATGTATACCGGGAATTAAGTAAAAGAGGTTTGTGGGGTATATTTTACGTCGCAACTCAGCCTTTTATTGAAGGTACATTTATCGACGTACATAGAGTTCATGTACTTTTGGGTAGGATCTCGGCGAAAGAAATATATGAGCATCTTATGTCACTAGTAATAGATGAGATGATAGATAAGAGCAGAGAGGACGAATTTAACGCGTTATCATATCCTAATCAGCAAAACAACAACTATACTTTGTTGGTAAAAAGAATGATAAATTACTTCATCACCTATGATTTTAGAGAACAAGTGATTAACCTTCTCATCGAGCACTTTGTGCCAGGCGTGAAGACCATTTTTGACAATTACTATGTATCTCCTGAGGAAATCAAAGAAATGAATGAGGGTGGAATGATCATTGGCAGCCATACGGTCAACCACCCACTGATGTCGAGGTTGTCAAAAGAGGATCAAACACACCAAATCATTAACTCATTTAACTATCTGGAGTCTTTGACTGGAGTAAATAGTAATGATAGGACATTCTGCTACCCACACGGCGGATTTCATTCATTTTCTGACACTACAGAATCCATTCTTACCCAAGAAGGTTGTTTGTACTCCTTTAACGTAGAGCAAAGAGACATTGAGAAAAATGATGTTTTAAACCGTCCTCAAGCATTACCGCGATACGATTGTAATCAGTTCGAGCACGGGCAAGTCAGAAGCGTTGAGAATTAGGTTTTAACAGTTTTCAATCACCTAGGAAGTAAACAATTTTGATTACATTCGATGCGTGAGGTTATCGCTATTTAGTCTATCCTAAAATATTCATAACTCAATGATAATAACAGGCTAAGCTTCTTCGATTTAAATCAGATAAGTGACTTCAGCGGACGGATGGGCTTGGTATTCCAAAATATACAACCTGGGTGCCAATTAACTATAATTTTACGTGTAGAAGTTCAGACCTGATCTGACAGTTACCCGTTTATTCGTAACTGACTGTCAGGTTAAGTTTAGTTGAATAACTTTTCCTTCTAGATTGATTTACCGTCGATGAGTGTTTGCATCGGCGTTCT
>CAJQKF010000153.1 GCA_905478855.1 uncultured Gammaproteobacteria bacterium | reverse complement strand
GCTGCTCCAACACTAACGCTTGCCAATCCGCTTTACTTCGCCTCTTCATCATCAATACCTCTATAAAAATCTTACCGTAGCGGCTTTGATGAAACTTTTATAGACTGTCGTTTACTCGGCGCTTACGTAGTAACTTACGTCGCCAGTAGTTCTGCTTATGATATCAACACACTCTACTAGGAAGGATATTTCACTTGTGGTATGAACAATAGAGTTTAGTGGATTCTCTAGGTTCATGTCCTAAGTTTTATTACAGAGTTCTCAAAAGCTGGTGGTTGCGGCGGGGAAACCAAGCTACTTACTTGATCAATCCTAATCGAACCAGAGTGCGCGCGAATGAAGGGATTGATTTTATCAAGGACATCTTTGAGTAACCTTCATGTCTAGTTTTATGATTAAGGGGGATAGTAGTGTAATTGTACCCCATTCGTGTTGTTAAGACCGCCATTTCCATACCGATATCGAAGCCGAGCGACTGAGTGTTCAAATTTTTGATGATACTGGATCGATAGGCTTTGAATGAATTCGTCAGATCGTTACACTCAATTCTTAATAGGCGGGACACAATTCTGTTGGCCAACTTCGAAAAATACCATTTGAAGCCCTTGGAACCTTTGTTTGAGCTATCCATAAGGAAACGAGATCCAAAAACCATATCTAGTCCGTTTTCAATAAGATCAATATATTTTGTTAAGTCATCTAAAGAGTCACTAGAATCAGCATTGAACGGAATGACGATGTCTCCTGTTGAAGAGTTAATCCCTCTTCGTAGAGAATATCCATAGGAAGGCAGCTCCCCTCCCTTAATGACAATGAGTTCGGAGTAAATAGATGCTAGTTGAACTAGCAATTCATAAGTTCCGTCGTTGCTATCATCCACCATCAAAATCTCAAATTGCCGCTCAACCATAGACATGTGTTTATACAGTGTATGAATTGAATTCTCTATTAACTCTCTCTCATTACGCACTGGCATAATGATTGAAATCTTCGCATTATTTAGCATGTAAAATTAGTTTTTGCAAAAAACATTATAATAAACCCCCACACACTTGAGCCATAAAACCTTCTAAACGGAATCATTTCTGGAATGCGTTCATATCTAAAATTAAGCGGTTATATTTTGAAGTTCGCTGATTAAAAACTTCCGAAAATCGGTCGTACTGAGCACGTGCAAGCTTTAATTTCGAGGTGGGGTCCATCATTTGGAAACGGTCGATAGCTTGCTTAATCTCGGCTATATGAATTGAGAAAAATACTATAGAGTATTCTTCATTTTTAATTCTATGAAGACTAAACTCACCTTCGCCTTGCAAAACGGCATAAAAAACACCTCTCGTTTTTACAATGTTGAATTGGTAGTATCCTTCTTCTATCAACGTTATCAAATCGAAATTGGTGGACTCGATCGAAGTGTCGGAATTATTGCCTGATTGCGACGAGATGTTTACGAAGCTAAGTCTGTCTGACCAACCAATATGGTCTGCAGCGCCTGCTAACATAGCCCGTAGATGGAATGGATCCGTAGAACTATAAGCATTTAGATCATGAAGTGAACCGGCAATAATTCTAGGGTTAGATCGGTTGATGAGTTCAATTTCGTTGAGTGAAATTTGATCGGTTGATAGTAATTTTTCTTCAATAAAAGTTAATTCACTTGCATGAATTCTTGAAAAATTATCGAGGATGCGATTGCTGTTAAAAATGTTCAATAATAATAAAAAAATTCCGGAAACCAGAATGGTTTTCTGTTTTCCCAAGAAGTGAAACATTGCTGATTTATTCTTCGATGTCCGCAACTTCGTGAATACATAAGGTAGGCAAATGATAACGACGGAAAGAAAAAACAAGGTCATATGCGTGCTTGTTCTAAAGTTCGGAGAAGAGTTATGGCTTAAAATAATAATCGCAAATGACAGAGGAATACTGGCAATAATGAAAATGTAACCTAATATTATTGAGCGTCTATTAGTTAAGGAATTTCTTTCTCTAGTAAGTGCCTCTTTGCAAGAATACGTTAGTAAAGCGACTACAGTGAATAAAGAAAACAATTGAATTGAGATGCTTTCTTGATTAACAAGATTCAGTGACATTAGTAACGGAACTCTAATAAACCACGATATTTTTTCCACAAGAAGACTGGGGCTTAATAGCACACCTAAGTTTGTCGGATCATAATTAATTTGCAATTCTTCTAAATTTAGTCTACTGAGAAATAGTCTTAGTATGATGTAATAAAGGATATGAGAAAGAATATATAAACTTGATACTATCCAAATCGTTTTTTTAATCTGTTTTGGATTTCTATGGCTAAGGACAAGCACATAAAGAGCACCCATTAGGATAAAAAGACCGGCGAACGGTTGATAAGTTCCTAGAGTAAATATAAGTAGAACTAGTGTAAGAAAGTGGCGGATGATAAGTGTTTTTTGGGTGAGGTTTTCACCCGTATTGCTAGTTTTTATTGTTGGTAAAACAGTGAAAATTAATATAACTGACACTAGAGAAATAATCAGGGCAAACGGTATATAGGTTGCCATTATCCAATAGTTGTAGGGGTGAAAACCAAGACTGGTGATAATCATTCCTGAAACGAAAACGGCTGAAAGATCGTTCACAAATAATTTCTTTAACACCCAATAGACCAAACAAAAAACCAAGACCGTCTGAATTAATGGGGAGATTCTGGTTAGATAAGCTGAATCAATACTATCAACTAGAACGAACGTAGGACACAGCAAGAACATCGCAATCGGTCTGCCGATGAAGAATACAAAATCATACTCAGGGTGGGAGCGACAATTGGCATACTCCCAAATCCAGAGCCAATGGTCGTCTTGATAGACAAAATCTCTAAGGATTACTGGAAAGTACGCCGCTAAAGTTACTACTGCGCCCACCAGTATCAATTCGCACCAGTTTCGAAAACCTGTTTCATTGCTATCAGAATATCTAAGTACTGTTACCATAAAAAGACATAGGGCTAAAGTGAATAATATGTATACAGTCGGCAAATTCAAGCTAGACAAAATGATATATCCTGGATAAAAAGAATCAGCTATTCTTTGTGAGTTATTATCGACATGGCGAGATAGAACCGTTCGAATGAAGCGATACAACAGTGCTAAAGGATTTAGGTTTGAATCCAAAGGTATTCAGACAGCGTTCGCTGCAGAGGGCAACCTTCTTAGGCCGTAAATTTAAATCACTATGTAAAACGCTGGGGACTATCGACGTTGTATCCAACGAGTGAGCCTTGGCTATATTCTGCGCAAACTCATATCGCGATAGGGCCTTAGGTCCAGCACAGTTGAAGATACCAGATTGTTTGCTTGTCGTTACTTTACTTATGATAGTTCGAATATCTCCGATCCAAGTGGGGCAATTAGCCACATTGGTAAACGCTTTAAAAACTTTCCCCGAGTTCAAAGCTTGACAAACAAGGGTGATATAATCACTTCTGGTGCCATAAATTTGTGCAGTTCGGAAAATAACAAAATTCGAAAGCATTGAGGTCACAATCTGCTCAGCTCTGACCTTGTCTTTTCCATATTGAGTAGAGGGAATCGTTACGTCATCTTCTTTCCTTTCTAGATTGCAACTGCCATAGACATAGTCTGTCGAGAAAAAAATCAGCCGAACTTCATGAGCTTTGCACTGTCGAGAAATATTTTCAGTAGCCAATACGTTGGAAAGAAACGAGGCTTCTTTATTCCTCTCGCAGTAATCTATATTAGAGAGTCCAGCAAGATGTATGACTAAGTTAGGTTTATGAAAAGCAAATATGCGTTCCACACTCTTGTTATCTGTCAAATCCGCGGAAAAAAGAGAATTTGCGCTGTGTCGTGATATTGGCACAATCTCAAACCGCAGATTCGTTAAATAGTCTACAAGGTCTGTGCCTATTTTCCCGGTTGCGCCGGTAACAAGAATCTTCATGTGATTTAATTAAATGATTCGAGCTGCTGATCCGCATTCTTTACCAATAATCTGAACACTTGGAACGGGTACGATAAAATACCCCCCTGTTTCCAGATAATTATTGTACTTCTCAATAAAGAAATCGAGAAAATTCCATGTAAGAACCAGGTAATAGTCTGGTTCACAAAGAACTTTTGATTCACTTATTATCGGGATGTTAGTTCCTGGAATAAAGCATCCAATCTTATTCTGATTAACTTCCACCGCGCAGTCGATTAAGTCGATGTTAATATCACAAAAATTAATCAAAGTGCTGCCTTTTGCAGGGGCACCTAGAGCGTAAATCCGATTGCCGCTATCTTTTAAATATTTCAACTTAGAAACAAGACCTTGGCCATTCTGGTTGACTCGTCTAGAAAATTGGTAAAACGTATCGAGTGAACATAAACCGGCATCTTTTTCACGCTTCAGTGCTTTTTGCAAACCGTTATCAAAACAATCGGGATAGGTAGTTAACGTGATATATAAAACGAATGAGCCGCCATGAATATCATAGTCTTGTACTTTTATTATTTTCAATCCAGTACTTTCGAATAACCGGTTAAGGGCCGTAACAGAGTGAATGCAACTATGTTCATGATAAAAATGATCAAACTGGTTTTGTTTAATTAGCTCCATAAGACTGACGCATTGCACAACGAAAACCGTATTCGCTTTCATGACTTGTTTAAGTCCGGCTATAAAGTCATGTAGATCGGGTACGTGATAGAAAACAGCAGTTGCGGTTATCAGGTCTGGGAAAAATGACTTTTTATGTAAATCAACACCGGTACTTAAATTCCAAAAAGTTCGGAAGACTGTAAATCCAGCCTGCTTCGCTATTTCTCCAGGTATGACCCCCGGGTCTACACCTGCCACCTCCATTCCCCTGCGTTTAAAAGCCTGGAGTAGACTTCCATCGTTGCA
The DNA here is from genome assembly GCA_905478855.1 of uncultured Gammaproteobacteria bacterium. Taxonomy (GTDB): domain Bacteria; phylum Pseudomonadota; class Gammaproteobacteria; order Arenicellales; family CAJQKF01; genus CAJQKF01. The sequence goes on along the minus strand of CAJQKF010000153.1, from coordinate 1,598 downwards.
TCCGATATCCAATACCAAAGACCCAGACGGTAGTGAAACTGAGTTAATTACATCATCAGCAAGTTGTTCGAAGTGATGCAGAACCGTTTCATTCAGTCCAGTGAGGTATGGGTGTTCGAGAAACAGCATTTCCTGCGGAGGAAATTCATCGATCTGAACTTGCCAGCAGTTTTCGCAAACAAGCATCACGAGAGGGAAATACTTCTCTTTTCCGCGCTCTTTGCTCGTGGAGAAGTTGTTGCCGTTAGGTTGATATCCAAGATCAAGAAAATCTCTCAGCTTTTCAGAACTACAATTAATACAAGAAATTCTTTTCATTCTTAATGAATAGGGCATTGAAAGTAGGGAGACGGAAAACGAACATGATGAATCATTTGTTGGTTTTATCTGCGTATTGTATCAAAACAATTTGCAGTATATTTAACTGCGATAAATTTATCGTTTCTTTTAAAGACTCTGGTGGTTGAATTAAATGTTCTGTGGGTTGTTTCAACGTCTAGTAAACATAAAGAAATTAGAATTATTAACTAGATAGAAAAGTCTAGTTCTAATGAGTTTTCGAAATGTCGATGCAAGTATAAATAAGATCCTATTTCCGAAAAGGCTACATAAATAGTATATCCAAACTTTAGGTACTCCGTAGTATTTTTGGTCTGCTTGCATAAGACACTTAATCGAGTTTCTAGCTCCGATCGCATCACCTGTATGGAATTGAGTCGAAACTTGAAAATAAATGATAATTGCGTTGATTTCGTTTAACTGTTCCCTTGAAAAGAGGTTCGACTGCATATCTAAAAACTTTTTACTGACTTTTATGGACTCATAAGCAGATGCGTGTATATTTGACAATGTACTAGACTGCTTATGAATTCTTAGTTCACCCGTTATACTTTGCAGGTGTATAATCGTTGTTTGGCATGCAAGTCTTAAAAAAAAGTCTAGGTCATTAGAGAATTTGAGCTCTTCGTCAAAATATCCTACCCGAGACAGTGTTTGTCTTCTGAGCAGGCATCCTGTCCAAGGAAGTTGCCTACGGTCGGTTAGAAGATTGAAAGGATCAAGCCTTCCAAAACGGCGTACTCCGATTGTATTACCATTCGTATCAATAATTCTGAGGTCTCCATAAACAAAACCCGCATCACTATCTTGTAAGTAATTGACCAGATTCGAAATCGAATTTGATGATGCAAAGCGGTCATCACTGTTCAATACCCAAAGTAACTCACCGCTTGATGTTTTAAAACCCTTGTTGATCGCCTCTGATGTTCCTGAATCGGGTTCGCAGATATACATATCAATTCTTGAGCGGTTTGCTTCTAGGAAAGCTCCAGTGCCGTCTGTTGATCCTCCATCAACGACAATCAACTCAATATCGGAGTAATTCTGAGACCAAACCGATTCTAAAGCTTCCTCAATGAAAGTCCGTTGATCTAGAGTAGGAACGATAATCGAAACTTTTGGTAGCATTACTACTCCCGGGTTCAAGTCTTAAGTGCAACCGTCAAGGTTTCTTTTGAACTATAGAACGCCTCATGAGGCGTTCTATAGTTCAGCGTCTTTCTGGGTCGATGGTTCAATCGGTCCATGGTCGATTGTAA
>CAJQKF010000152.1 GCA_905478855.1 uncultured Gammaproteobacteria bacterium | reverse complement strand
AGGCCTTGATTGTTCGCGCACCGGCTGTACCGCCCACTGTGAATGTCACGCCGTCTTCGCCACCCAACGCACTATCGTCGACAGCTGCTGTGTTGTCCGCAATGCCGTCGACCTCACGCCCAACATTGGTGCCCAGCATCAGGTCGCTGGTAAAAGTGTCCGGATCGTATACTCTCATCTCATGCCGCGCGCCATTCGCAGCGAGCGACGTGCCGTAGCTGTCGGGCGCATCGCCGAAGTCGATATAGATCGCGGCACCCCGGCACATGGCACCGTCGTTTTTACCGCCGCTGGGGGGGCCTTCCGAGAACTTGACGCTCTTGGTTTCGTCGTAATTCGCCGGGATCGACCCACCAGTCAGGTCGATTCTGAATATCGGTGCGTCGTCTTGCCCTGTAGTCAGATCGACGACTTGATTGCCGTCGTCGTCATTTTCTTCCATGTTATCCGATATGTAGAGAAAACCATCCGCATCAAAAAACGCCGCGCCGAACAATCCTGCATTTCGAATGTTCCCATCAGCTAAAATAGTATTCGGCGGGTCAATGCCCGCAGGCCCGAGGTCGTTAACATCACCCGAGGTAACGTCGATTGAATAAAGATGCGGTACTGCTTGGAATGGGTTTTTACAAGTACCATCGACGCTGACCGCAAATAACAAATCTGGAAAGTCAGGGTGAAACGCGTAGTCCCAGTACACCACCCCAGCATCTCTGACGAAACCATCAGGAGGATTCTCAGTGGGACAAGCATCGCCTTTGGCATCTGTTGCTACTTCCACGGTTGTGGAAAACGTGAAATTGTAAGTGAGGGTTTGTGCTCCCAAATGCTGCAAATAGGTGGCTGAGGCTGGATTCACATCAACCGTTTGAATCGTATTACCGCTTTTCAAATAAAGAATACCCGCATCACTGACGTCGCCAATCGGGTAGGCGTTTGTCGGTAACCCCGGAATGACGTCGGTAAGTGTGGTTACCCAGTCGCCATTGGCATTCTTCACTGTGCGGGTTAGCTGGCCGTCTCTGCCATCATCCCCTACGGGGCCGTTGTCATATCCCCAGATGGCGTTGTCTGTCGGGTTGTAACCGATGCCATTGATCTGGGTTGGAAAATTATCATCCGTGGTTAAAGAGATACCATCCACGAAGTCTAATGTTGTCCACAATGAACCTGTGCTTTTGACCATGTAACCCACAGGTTCACAGGCAAGGACTTGATCCGAGTAATCCAGGGCATCCCGGTAGTCAGCTTCTGTGCTGGCGCTGGTGGGCGGCAGGTCGGTATCCGGGCTGTCCATACCGTTGTTCGGCAGGTGACTCGTTGTGTTGCCCCAGTTGGTGTCGTCGATGTCAAAAACATCGTCTATACCATCATTGTCGGCATCCGTGCCCGAGGCGGTGTTTGCTACGCCATTTTCCTCCATGTCAGCCTTGAGGTCATTGTCACTGTTCGTGTCGAGATAGTCAGGATAGGCCGGTGCGTCTGAGTCTGTATTCACCGGGGTGAGGCCGGCTCCATAAACATCGTTGATGCCGTAACCGGCATCACCCTGGCTGTCAGTATCGGTAAACGTGCCGGGCGCGATATAGCCCGCCGTGGTCTGCGCTTCCACGTTGTCAGTGATGCCGTCACCGTCGGAGTCGAGGTCAATACAGTTTACAAGGCCATCGGCATCAGCATCCGGGCCGCCTATAAAGTGCTCGGCTACGCCAAAATAATCAAACAGCATATTTCCTACAGTGCGACCCGGTATTGTGATAATCACGTATTGTGTGTCTTCCGCTAAAAAATGAGGAACAGTGGTCCAATCGCCATTGACAGGTTCGCCCGAACCTTCTAGCCCCAAATCTATAGAGTAGTTAATAAATGAAGCCCCTGTTGCGCCTGTGCCTACGACATACTTGTAAAGCTGCACCGTACCGTTAAAATAATAGCGAGCTTTCAGTGTTAGCCACACTCGAGTACCGGCAGGCACCACATGACCAAGATCTATTACAAGGTTATCTGCAGCATTGGCCATAAATGCCCCATCACCTTGTATTCCATCTAAGATTTGTAATTCATCATCAGTGCTGTTATTTATATGTATCGTCGGTGCAGCCCCCAAATCAGTCCAACGATCATAATTCGTATACCCACCCGTATAAATGGTATGGCAACCCTCTTCCGTATCCAGGATACCGTCGTTGTCGTCATCCTTGTCGTAAAAATCATTGCGGCCGTCGCCATCGAAATCCGCCGCAAAACCCACCACCGGCACGCACGCCAGCATGGCAAGCATCAGGGCGGCGAGCAGGGGCCGCATGGCGCTTTGGCGCACCGCAGCGTTTACCAGACCCTTGTTAAGAGTATTCAGTCTCGCGGGTTGGGTATCGGATGCAGGGTTTCCTTGAAAGTTCATAGCAAATCAGTTACGCGTTTAAAAATCACTTTATAGAATAAATGATTATGGAGACCTTGATTAGTCACAATTCTGGCACAACACTAGTTACATACAGGAAACAATAGGTCGCATAGAGCGGCTGAAAATAAAATACTCAGAGATTTATATTTTTTTATTGATACTATTTACATAATAGAAACAATAAGTTCTGCTTGCGATATTTGAAATATACAGAAATTAGTGGTATTTTTTCATAGCACTGTTTCCTCAATAGAAACAATAAAAATAATAGTTTAGATGGGATGCTTGAAAATCAAAATATGCAAGGTTTAATTCTCTTTGCTCAGATAAGCCGGCTGGGCAGTTTATCGGCAGCCGCGCAGCTACTGGGTCTAAGTCGATCGGCGGTTAGTAAACAACTATCGGGATTGGAAAAAAAATCGGCGCGAGACTATTAAATCGAACCACCCGCAAAATTATACTAACAGACGTCGGTCGCCAGATTCTTAAGGAGGCGAATAATTTAGAATTGGCGTTAAAAAAGATTGATCAAATAGGTCAATCTTCTCAGTCGTTAATTAAAGGCGATCTGAAGGTCTCGTGCGCCTGCGCTCACGGCCGGAATCATCTCGCCCCATTACTTGCTAAGTTTCTTGAGCGCCACCCCGCTGTCAGTGTGAACCTGCAGTTGGAAAATAGAGTGGTAAACCTGCTTACCGAGCAATTTGATTTAGCTATTCGTTTCGGCGATTTACCCGATTCAAGGTTGATCGCTCGGAAAATCGGTGAATTATCAGGGATACTATGCGCCAGTCCGGAGTATTTAGTCAATGCACCCCCGTTAAACACACCCAGCGACCTGTTAAAACACTGCTGTTTGATGTACAAAAGTGCAGACCATACAATAAACTCCTGGTTGTTTACTGGCGCTGGAGGCGAAGAGCGCGTCACAGTTTCAGGTCAATTAAGCATTAATGACCCATCGGCTCTAATTTCAGCAGCGGTTGCAGATGGAGGTGTTTTGCTTACTCAAAAAATCTTGTTGGGTGACGAGCTATCGGAGGGCAAATTGGTACCCGTGTTAAACGAATACAAACTCGCTATCCGAAAACCTGTATACATCGTTTACCCCGAAGCAGAATTTTTACCCGCCAAAACTCGAGCACTAGTCGATTTTTTAGCGCAGGAAATACCAGCGATTATTGAAGGTACATAAAGAACAACAATGCCGGAAATGCACTTACCCGGCGCCCGCACTAGGTTGTCATTTAAAGTGAAGTTTTTTAGTAATGATTTGTCTCAATGCCCAACAACCTAACGCGAAATCTCAAGGTAGAGCCTATATCCGGTGCTGCTGATTAGAGCATATAACTACGGCGCTGCGGACTCAGATAACGACGGTACCGAGTCAGTTACATGCTCTTGAAGATGAGCATGTCTGTCTGATTTTAACGTCGCGGGCATGTGAATATCCCCAGCAAAATCCGGCGCTATTTTATGCTGCCACGATATAATTCGTTCTAATTGTTCGGCAACATCAAGCACTAATTGGTCAGTACCCGGTAATCCTTGTATCTGCAGTCCTACAGGCAGGCCTTCGTCGCCAACCCCCATGGGTATGCTGCACGCCGGAAACCCGGCAAGGTTAGCGTCGTACAACAGTCCAGCCCAATCTAACCAGGGATAGGTGATTGCATGACCACCAATAAACGCTGGCGCAACCAGATCATTGGAAAACGCCTCGCTTCCAAGCGTTGGCGTAATAAGAATTTGCGCATCGTGACGATTTAACCAATCGCGGTAAAGGTTACCGACGGATGCTGCCTTCCGGTTAGCACGCACGATATCCTCTTGTTTGATGCGACGTCCGAATTCTATAAAGCCTTTAGCGTAGTAACCCATACCTTCAGAATCTGCGTAACTATTACTGCTATTGTCGCCTTTTTTCTGCCACATATCGGATGTTGCCAATGTAGCCCAGGTTTTCACTGAAGACTTTAAACCCGGATTTCCGTGCTGCAGACCCGGAAAGACATGCTCGATATCCGCAACTAATTTTCTAAATAATTGACGAATATCTTGATCGACCGGCGCAAAGCCAAGATCTTCCGAAACCATGATTTTCAAACCGGACAGGCGGGTTTCACCTGATGGCACCGGGCTACTTTGAGGGTTGGCCATTACCTCAAACATTAAACGTGCATCGGCCACAGAACGACACATTGGTCCGTAGGCAACGAGCGATTCCCATGTGCTAAATCCGGGGCTTCGCGGCACTACGCCAAAACTTGGTTTAAAACCAACAATCCCGCAAAAAGCCGACGGTATACGAATGGATCCCCCACCATCACCACCCAATGAAAGACTGCCCAGTCCCGCTGCGATCGCGGCTGCCGCCCCACCCGAAGATCCACCCGGAGTGCGGGTTAAGTCCCAAGGATTGAGCGTAGCACCGTAAGCTAGAGAATTGGTTGTGCCGCTTAATGAGTATTCCGGGCAAGTTGTCTTCGCAAAAATAACCGCTCCGGCGTTCTGCAATCGTTCAATAGCCTGACAGGTTTGTTCGGGAATAAATTCTGATAAAGATAGCGATCCGTTCATACACGGATAGTTGGCTAACCACTGAGAGTCTTTAACGCTCACCGGCAGGCCACATAATGCGCCAGCGGTACCGTCAACAAAATGTTGATCCGCTTTTCGCGCGGCCTCTAGTGCCGGTTCGTATAATTCCAACGCGATCGGATTAACCACAGGATCAACACTCTGACTTCTTTCGATCGTTTTTGATACAAGCTCAACAGAAGATATTTTGCCAGCATGCAATGCGGAAAGTTGTTCGCTGGCCGTTGCAGTTACCCAATCACTCATTGCTTATTATTCTCTTCAGGCGAGGTATGTTTATCTGTAATATCAGATTTCTTCGTATCGCAAATCGCTCGAATTTAACCGATTGTGGACGAGCGCAGTATGGCTCATACTGTAGGTTGATAACAAGATTAAGTCAATGATATGAATGCGGATAGTATTCTAGGTATTTCGGGCTCGGTGACACAAGCAGAACTCGCATCATTACGCTATTGCGGGCGATTAGGAGAATATGCCGTCGTGTACCGAGTGCCTCGCGAACAACAAAGCGGTGGGTACGGTAATCAGGAAAAACACCCTTATGCTTGGGCCGTGGCCGTTTACGTCGATTCTCAGCTACTGCGAATATTTGCCGCACGAGGCTATGGTCGCGAATGGCGTAGTTTGGAACGGGTCAGCGAATGGCTGAGACAACAGGGATTCTGGTATTGGTGGACACGAAACGATATTGAACATGTCGGTGCAGCACTACCAGAACAAGAAACGATGCAGTCGCTATTTACACTTAACGACTAGAGACTCTGTTCCGATGAATAGATAACCTTTGTTTGTAGTTCGTTGAACTCATCTTGATCAAAAGACCATTGGCTGTGCGGCCACAAATACTGAACACTCGCTGTCTCTGGCCGGTAGACGGCCGTATAAAGAGTGCCGAATCCTCGCTCGTGGCGAACATTATAAATCGGCGGTGTCAAAAATCCCTGCACTAGGCCTTCGGCGGTAGCGTCTATATTTGCCAATATTTGTTGTGCGGCGCTTTCTCTCACCAGCGTTGCCGTTGCCCAGGCATGTTTCGGCCATTCAATTTTACCCTGATGATTAGTCGCTATTGGCACTTGCCGCACAACTGGAGCACGATCCGGCGTAATATAGACCGTTGCAAATCGTTGATGGCGGTCGATCATAGTGATGTTGTACGACATGTGAGAAGGCACACGCTGCAGCACCTTTACAGCCTCGCTGGTCGTTTCACAAAACTCCAATACGTAGCGAAGAATGATCGGAATTCCGAAACCGGACCCAACCTCCAGCCGTCCACCAAAGGCAAGCGATACGGCAAGACCCGCTTGATTTATGCCATCTAACACACCCCATAAACCGTCCACCATGGCAATAACCGATTGGTCATTCCAATGGGTTCGTAATACCAGACCGTCCAGTCGTTCGGCACTATAATCATAATTACGAACCAATACTGGCTCATCACCTGTCCATACGGCTTGAGTGCAGCCTGATACATAGGGAGGCGGACAATATAACGATAACAATCTAGCCGCCAGATCACCACCACCCGCCAGATCAACCACCCGTTCATAGGATGGCAACAACTCCGGCATATGCTGCTTAATGGCCTGAAGGCACTTTAAATAGGTTGGTCGAGCTGCATCACCTTGAGAGAGAAACCACTTTTGATAATCCGGCAGATATTGCTCGAACAACATCTGCCATTTTTTCTCGCTTGATATAACATCGACCGAACGAAACAGTTTATTAATCTGTTCGAGTTTCAACGCGTGTGTTGTCCATTGCGCCGCAAGTCGTTACAAAATCTTGAATGCATCATCGCGCAATGAAACCGGTGGTGTTGAAGGATTTTCTGCATCTTCAAGGGAAACCCCCTGATAAGCTCCCACCATGCCATCGATCCACGCCTTTGCTCGATCATTCAGTTCGAAGTTATCGGTCATCAGACGACCGCGGGTAATAAGTATGCCAAGGTCGGCGCCCTTATAACGATAATCTCCTTTCCCACTGATTCTTAGGTAAAAGCCATGATTCTCGTCCTCCACCGCACGGCGATGATAATCAAAGCGAACATTATGCACCGACCCATCGTCTTCAAGCTTCCAAATACCCGATTCAGGCGCTTCTGTAATGTAGTCAATAGTGGGTTCTACATGCTTAATGACCAACTGACTCCAACTATCGATATTATCCGGTTCCGCCCAACGTTCGTTTAACTCATCTACATCAATATCAAATGGTACGTCGGAAAATTCCAAAAGATGGAACAAGAACAGTGGCGCATCAGCATGCGCAAATGCTGCGTGGTTAGTCATTGAACTCGCGCCAGTTACTCGTGGATTCAATTCACCGAGGTACAGTTCGTTATTATCCAGATCTATCAAAAAATCCAGCTCGAAATAGCCCCGATAGCCTTCCTCGCGCAATGCTTCGCCGAACTGCCGGGTATAAACCTTTGCTTTTTCCCGTATTTCCGGTGTAAATGAATCAGCGAAGATCTCGTTTCCACACCAACCCCCTTTATAAGGTGTAAGTTCTGGAAAACCAACAAGCTCAGTCATAAGTGGACCAACAATAGTACCGCATTTGGTCGCACACGCTTCAATTGCCGAACCCCGACAATTGATACGTTTCATAATTTTTACTTCTTCCTCGCCCAGGATCTCGGAACCGTGTTTTTCCCAGTCTTCGTCTGAAGATATAAAATAGGTTGTTTTCCCAGAATCTCCAAAAGCCGTCTGTACAACCAGTTCTTCGCCAAGATCTTTAGTCATGGTCTTAAAATGCTCATAACTGTCTACCTTACCGAGCACATTTGGCACACTTGGCACACCGGCCCGATTACCAATTCGAACGGTCTCAATTTTGTTATCCATCTTTTCCCGAAGATCGGCAGAGGGAAACCACACGTCCAGACCAATCTCTTTACATAACTGCTCTGACTCCTGATTAAACATCAGGAAAACGGCTTTACCTCCGGGTCCACGGTAATTAACATAATCAATAACTTCTTTGTGCTGCAACATGTAGTTATTAATATCTTCAATTCCGGTAAATTCCCGGTGTGGTTGCTCTTTAGGAATTCGAACCATCGGGTGACGTCCATCGAAGCAATCGAGATAGTTAATATATCGAAAGTTACGCACCCACTCACTTATTCCAAGCAAATTAAAATTTGTTGCACTGATAAAATATATGGGTGTTTCGTTGCGATGAAAGTAACGCCTGATTTCTGAGATGTTTTTTAATGGTTTCACTGAACCTCCTCCAATAGATTGAAACTGATCGTTCAGCTCCACGGGGTTTGATTGAATTAATGGCGGTGTAATTTGTTTAAAATTATGACCACGAAAGCAGTACCAATACTTGACTAATATTTCAATAATACGACGCATGCTGTTAATCATTCCTGATTGGTAATAAATATTAGGGCGGTGTATTGCCAGCTTCATCGAGTGCGGATTGCTTAAATACAGCTAGTCCAAACTCCGGCTCATAGCCGTGTATTTCCTTAACATCAAGTTTGCGCATGAACAATAATATATCCGCACTTACGATCTGCCCCGGAACCAATATTGGAAAACCGGGGGGATAGGGTATTACAAAACCAGCTGACACATATTCTTTACCCGCGCGTATATCGTCTTCCGCCTTGCCATCAAGAATCTCTATATATTCATAGCTATCTGCATCGTAGCTGAGGAAAAATGCCTTGCGCAGGTTACCGTCTACTGCACCGGCTTCTGCATGTGCTAAAAAAGCCTGATGAAAACGACTGAAATCTGGCAGTGGAGGAAGATCTTTAGTTAGTGATGCCACACGTTTATTATAAGACGCTTCATCCCGACGACTGTACTCATCGCGTTCTGCATCAAGCTCTGAGGCAATTTTTGAAAGCACATCAATCAAAAAGGCGACAGAACTTCGGGTTGTGCCAATATTGGTCATAAACAAAACCGTATTGCGTGAGGTTTTGTTTACTTGAATACCATGACGATCCATCAAGTACTGATTCTTAAAGGTATCTCCATCAATCCCGGTTTTACCAATGTATAACGTGAGTCGGGTAGGATCAATTACAAATTCATCCGATTCCCAGGCTTGTTCCAAATGATCGTTGGCCCAACCGGATTCCGTATCAAAATAAGCCTCAATTCCAGACTGTCTGTGCTCGGGCGGTATCATGTCGTGTGCGACTAGAAAGCGGAAATATCGACTTAACTTTGTATTTCGAGCAATTTGTTCACGAACAGACATAGCCAGTTCGATCTGATTCTGCACCATTTCATAGCCTTCTAACTCGGCTTGCCTGCGCCCGAGATCCAAGGAGGCCAGTATTTGATAATTTGGCGAGGTAGACGTATGGGTCATAAATGCCGCATGAAACGTCTCTGCAACCTCCTGCTTAAAGTTCTGATCGAAAATATGGATCATCGAACCCTGACGAAGCGAGGTCAACGATTTGTGCGTTGATTGAGTCGTATATACCCGAACGCGAACCTTATCTGGATCGGGTAATAGTTGGGTTTTGAGCAGTGTTTCCGCACTATCATCACCATCGAGCAATTGTTGTTGCGCTTCATAACGGACACGATATTCATCACTACGATAGCGTTGCAACAATTTACGTGCAGATGCCATGCCTGTTCGTTGCCGATAGGTCGGCGTAAAGGCCGCAAAGGCAAACCAGGCTTCGTCCCATAGGAAAATAAGATCGGGTTTGATTGCCAGACACTCCTCCATTACCCGCTCTACGTTATACACAACACCATCGAAGGTGCAATTCGTTAATAACAGCATACGAACTTCATGCAGACGCCCTTGATCACGATACATTAGCAACCGTGCCTTGATCTCTGCAATCGGTACCGCCCCATACATAGAAAACTCATGCAGCGGGTAGGAATCAAGATAGGAAACGTGGGCACCCGACAACACCATGCCGTAATGATGTGATTTGTGGCAGTCGCGATCTACCAATACCACATCTCGCGGCTTGACCAGAGCCTGAACCACAATCTTATTAGCTGTAGACGTTCCATTTGTTACGAAATAAGTTTGTCGTGCACCAAATGCGCGTGCGGCAAGCTCCTGCGCCCGTTTTATCGGCCCATGGGGCTGCAGCAAAGAATCCAATCCACCGGACGTTGCAGACGTTTCAGCCAGGAAAATATTAACCCCATAAAACTGCACCATATCCTTGATCCAGTGGGAGTTAATTATCGACTTGGCGCGTGAGATAGGCATGGCGTGAAACACGCCGGTAGGTCGCCTACTATACGATCGTAGTGCATTAAAAAACGGTGTTTCATAACGCTGCTGAATACCTCTCAACAGATTATGATGCAGCTCGAGATAGTCATCCTGTCGATAAAAAATGCGGCGAAAGGTTTTATGCGCACTGCCGGCAATTACTTCAACAGATTCGTCAGTAACCAGATACAAATCCAATTCGGGTCGCAATTCAGAAATCAATGCTCCCAATAGTGGGCCATGACCAATATCCGGCATATCATCGTATTCAATATCGGAGATACTGCGAATATACCGTTGAAGGATTTGAATATGATTTTTTGATCGCAGCGGAAATTCGTATCGAATGACACACGCTTGTATATTGTAGTTAAACAATACGGCTATTAGTGCATCCTCGAAATTAGAAACGCCACTACGTCATAATAAAAATCATCTTCTGGTTTGGTTATACGCTGAAAACCCTGTTTGATACGTTTGGTTTCCCACTTCGCATTTTTATCCACAAACAATACTTCAAAGTACGGTTTTTGTGGCAAATCATCGTTTCCCGCCAAGCTTCGCGATCGTAGCTCCTCGGTTTCATCTACATTCGGATCGAGTGGATTTATTTGTGAAAAATTTCGTTGACGGTAACTCCCATTCGACAGGGATCGCAAAATGGACTCAACGCAACGAATCAAACCACGGTAGTCGGACTTTTCAAATAATGTAATGATCAAACCAAGATCATCATTACCCGGAAAAGCCGAATAGCTTTCAAGTTTAGAAACAATGTTCAGTAGCGATGCGGTTCGTTTTCGAATATCTGTTAAATCTTCACCTCTTCTTTGCAGTTTAAGTAGGCGCACAGAGTATTCAGCAAGACGATGCCAGCTATCGTAGCGAAATTGTGTAGGACTATGAAAAAAGTCCAGCCGTGTCCTCTCAGGAACACCGATGTTGGATGATTCAATTACCGCCAAATGTAAGCCCTTGGTTTAGTATCAGAACTGGGTAATCATATAGACAACTTTGCATTACAGCAACAATGCCTTCGTCTCACCATAACAAATTCAATTTACAATTATAAGGACATACAATTACGACGATCGACAGCAACAAACAATACGATACTGAACAAATTCAGGAATGAGTGGGTGTGCCGATAAGCAATAAAATAACCCATGCAAATTCTATTCGATATTCTGCACCTGCTCACGCATTTGCTCTATTAGTATTTTAAGCTCCATAGATGCGTTAGTCATATCCGGATGTGCTGATTTAGAGCCAAGGGTATTTGCTTCGCGATTTAATTCTTGCATCAGAAAATCTAATTTTCTGCCGATTGGAGCATCCGTTTGAATGACCTCTTCAACGGCATCGAAATGAATGATTAATCGATCGATTTCTTCATCCACATCGGCTTTGTTTAAAAGAATCGCCATTTCCTGTTCGATTCGCTCAGCATCTATCTTTTCGACAATATCTGCCAACCTCTGCATTAACCGTTCACGCATGTGCTTTTGAATTTGTGGAAGATTCTTCTGCAAGCCAGCAACTTGATCCCGAGCAGCTGCTATACGCTTAACGATAAGCTCACCCAACCGATTCCCTTCTTTTTTCCGTGATGCCATGAACTCATCAAGGAGCGTATCGAAAAGCGGGAAAAATACTTCAGCGGTTTGCTCATCGTCAGACTCATCTTTTTCTACCATACCCGGCCATTGCAATATACTTAGCACCGACAGAGCCGGGGCATTTGGCATGGAGCGTAATACTTCGTTCTGAAGACCAGACAGCGTATTTAACACATCTAAATTTATCCGAACACCGTCTTTGCTCTCCTCGCTGCGATCTACTCGCACACTTATTTCCACGCGTCCACGCTTAACTCTTGCTCCGAGCCTTTCACGCATTTCCGGCTCTAGGGATCTAAGCCTATCGGGTATTCTAAATGCCGGATCCAAAAAACGGTTATTCACGGACCTAACTTCCAAACTGATTTTGCCTATTGTGGTTTGCGATTCGTGGCGGGCAAACGCCGTCATACTTTGGGCCAAAAGAATTTCTCCGAACATTTATTTTAATTAGCGGTGAATAGTCCCCTAAACATCTGCTTACGTCTAGTAGCTATCCAGTTAGATACGTCATTGGCTCGTAAGGATTAGCAAAACAGTTCTTGCAACTACTACCAGAGTTGATTAACTCAATTTGCAAAATCAACAAAAAATAGTAATGTTCGGCAGCTGAAACGTCAAACTCTTCCAAAAACGATTTTTAGTTGTTGCAGTAAACTGGTATAAATCAATAGAATACAGACCATGCCTATAACTTTTGTCGAAACACCCAGCCTTTATACGTTAATTCGTATTTCGTAATACGAATTACTCCCAATAAAGCAATTAAACTCCAAAGAATGGCTACTAAGAATAGAACTCCACTCCGAATTGGCTTTGTCCTAGGAGGGTTTCGGATAACAGAAGTGCTTGGCGGTGGTGGCTTCTCATTAGTGTATCTTGCTCGGGAAGAAGCCAGTGGCAACGAAGTGGTAGTAAAGGAGTTTTGTCCAAAAAGCCTGGTTAAAAGAAACCCTGACGGAACCATTGAACCTGTCACTGACAAAGCTAGACATGGATTTATTCAGGGCATGAAGCAATTCTTCAGTGAAGCTAGCGCGTTAGCGAAACTTAAACATCCCAATATCGTAAATGTTTCAAATATTTTCCGGGCCAATAACACCGTCTACATGGTAATGGCTTATGAGCTTGGTCGAGATTTACGATGGTTTATAAAGCAGTGTAATGGCCAACTTGATCAACCATTTATGATGAAGGTATTTCCTTCCATCGCTTCAGGTTTATCTGCATTACATGAGAGCTCATTTCTACATTTAGACGTAAAACCGGCTAACATTTTACTACGAGCATCCGGGGCACCCATGTTACTCGATTTTGGTGCTGCGCAAACCACCAGCAGCGGTGAACGCTTTAGTTCCTTTCAAACGCTAACTCACGGATTCGCACCACCAGAGCAGTACAACGAAGGAGAAATGGGCCCCTGGTCGGATGTTTATGCTTTAGGCGCCACCATGTATGCATGTGTTACCGGACGTTCTCCACCGCCTGCGCTAAAACGTCAGACAACTGAAGTACTCGAGCCGTTAACCGAAAGTAGTTATACTGAGCAGTATTCTTATCCTATGTTGCGCGCTATTGAGTGGGCATTGCGTCTTAATCATCGCGAAAGACCAACCAGTGTTCGCGTATTCACCGATCTGGCATTTTCTGAAACACCCACGGAGCTTGAACTCGACCTTAGTAGTTGATAGCTTTCCTTTTTATTCCCTACCACTATATCAAGTAGGGAAACTTTACTTATACGGAACAACATGAATCGTCCTAGCAATAGACGTACCGACGAGCTTCGTCGTGTTACTTTTGAACGAAAATTTACACGCCATGCGGCTGGATCAGTATTAGTATCATTTGGTGATACACGAGTGCTGTGCACGGCCAGCATTGAAGATCGTGTCCCACCTTTTCTCCGTGGAAAAAATTCGGGCTGGGTCACTGCGGAATATGGCATGTTACCGGGAAGCACCAACACGCGGAATGCACGAGAGGCCAGTCGCGGCAAACAAGGCGGTCGCACCTTGGAAATTCAACGGCTAATCGGACGTTCACTTCGGGCGGTTACGCATCTAAAAAAACTCGGTGAACGCACCATCACTCTGGATTGTGACGTCCTGCAGGCCGATGGCGGCACACGTACCGCATCTATAACCGGCGCATGGATTGCACTATCAGACGCAATGAGTCATCTAATGAATACCGGTGTCATTAAAAATGATCCAATGACGGGGCAGATTGCTTCTGTATCCGTTGGCATGTACAAAGGATCGCCAGTACTCGATTTAGATTATGCCGAGGACAGCAATGCTGAGACAGACATGAACGTGGTTATGGATGCTGAAAATCGATTTATCGAAGTGCAGGGTACAGCAGAAGGGCATCCTTTTAGCCAAGACGAAATGAATGAAATGTTATCTCTTGCGCGCAAAGGCATCAGCGAACTTATCGACTTACAACGCAATGCCTTGGCGGCATGAACCATACTGTAATTCTGGCAAGCGGAAATAAAAATAAGCTTCGCGAACTGAACGCCATGTTGGCAGTTTTCAACTGCCTTTGCGAGTCTCAGGATCATCATAATGTTCCAGAAGTACCGGAAGATGGTTTATCGTTTGTCGAAAATGCGTTAATTAAAGCTCGAAATGCCTGCCGGCATACTGGGCTGCCATCAATAGCCGATGACTCAGGATTAGAAGTTAAGAGTTTGAACGGGCAACCGGGAATCTACTCGGCGCGCTATGCGGGTGTTAACGCAACGGATACCGATAATGTCACTAAACTTCTATATGAACTAGGCCAGAAACCCGATCTGAATCGGAGTGCGCGGTTTGTCTGTGCTCTCGTATTTATGCGCCACGAATTGGATCCCGTTCCGGAAATTTGTGTCGGAACGTGGCAAGGCTATATTTTAGATAAACCCCGTGGCGAAAATGGCTTTGGTTATGACCCGGTTTTTTGTTATGGAGAAGACGGAAAAAGTGCAGCAGAACTTATGCCCGATGAGAAAAATAAAATGAGTCACCGAGCGATAGCGATGACTGCTCTCGCCGAACGACTCTCAACCATCGACATTTTTACGACGTAAGCTAACCGGATACGTCTATTAGACTATCAGTATATTCTCTAGGAACTGTAATGCCCAACAACTCCAATATTGTCGGTGCCAGATTAGCTAGACCGCCGGACGGCAAATCATCTCGCATGCTGAACCCGCGCTGAGCATAATCCAGAATACAAAAGGGCACGGGATTCAAAGAGTGAGCGGTACGTCTTCGAGGTGCACCTTCTTCATCAAGTAGCGCTTGGCCTGTTTTATCTCGCTCGACCATATCCTCCGCATTGCCATGATCCGCTGTCAGTATCACACACCCTTTAACCTGTTTTATTGCCTTTAATACCCGGCCAACCGATAAATCGATCGACTCTAACGCTACAATCGTCGGCTCCATCAGTCCGGAATGCCCCACCATGTCGCCACCCGCAAAATTGACGCGTAGAAACTGGTATTCGTTTGAATTGATGGCATCAATCAAAGCATCCGCTGTTTCGGCTGACTTCATCCACGGGCGTTGTTCGAAAGGGCAAACGTCGGATAGTATTTCAACATACTCTTCCAGTTCCGAATCAAACATACCTGAACGATTCCCATTCCAGAAATAGGTAACATGACCATATTTCTGTGTTTCTGCGCAGGCAAACTGCCTAATTCCATTCGCCGCTAAATATTCGCTTAAACAACCGCTGGTGCGAGGCGGCTTTACCAAATACTGAGCGGGTATTCCCAAATCTCCATCATAAAGCATCATTCCAGCAAAGCTTATGTCGGGAACCCGACCACGATTAAACGCCGTGAAATCGTTCTTTCCCTCAAAAGCTGCGCATAATTCAATCGCTCGGTCACCACGGAAATTAACCAGAATAACGCCATCGCCATCATTTATGGTGGTTGGCTTATTATCCGCTACTACCAGATATGCGGGCACATACTGATCGCTTAAATCTTCAATTGTGTGTCGATAATGAGCAAGCCCCTCGATTGCGGTTTTAAACTGCGGCCCCTGCCCATGCACCATAGCATTCCAGCCAGTTTCGACAACACTCCAATTTGCGTTATAACGATCCATAACACTCACCATTCGACCGCCGACTGAAACGATTCGATAATCCATACCGGCTTCACAATACGGTGCCATAACTGATTCCAAGGCAGAGATATATTGATGACCCGTCTTATCCGGAACATCACGCCCGTCCAACAGGACGTGAACATACAGCCGCTGAACGCCCTCAGATCGGGCACGCTCTATCATTTGATGCATATGCCGATCATTAGAGTGAATACCACCATCAGACAACAATCCAACTAAATGTAATGCGCCACCCGCACCTATATTTGAGATCACATTCTTCCAATGCCCGGAAAACACTGAGTCATCAGCAAAAGCGTTATCCACCAACTTAGGCCCCTGATCAATAATCCGACCTGCCCCCATGGTATTGTGACCGACCTCTGAACCGCCCAGATCTCCATCTGTGGGCAATCCAACAGCGGTGCCGTGCGCCAACAACGTTCGATATTCACCTGTTTCAAACAGGCTTTCCAATACGGGGGTGCGTGCCAGATAAAAAGCATCGAACTCATCCCGCGCGCCAATACCCACGCCATCGATAATGATAACTACCACCGGGCCTTTAGCCTTAGGTATTGATGAGTGCTTATTTATATGTAAATCGGTCACGTGAATTTTCCGGCTGTATTCGTTATAACGGAAGTTAAAAATGCTTTATTCGGCGATTAACTTCAATCCCTGCATTATAACAATTTTTGTTTCGCTCTCAGTTACTCTATTCATTGCTTATCCCTCGCGGTCGATAACTACGAGTCAGTACTAAATCCTAGCCTAAATTTCCACCGTAAACCGTTAGAAGGACAAAAGTCAGGGCTTTGCATTTCGAAAGGTGAAAAATGGTAGGCAATCTTTTTGATTAAACGCACGGTAAACTAGGTGCAAATCTACTCTATAGAGACGAAAACATGACTGAGCTTAATATTGATCATTGGTGGCAGCCGTTCACTAACGTACGCGCTTTTAGAAATAATCCAAGAATGTTTACGCGCGCCGAAGGTTGTTTCCTTTATGATGATAAGGGTCGGGACGTTCTCGATATAACAGCTGGTTTATGGTGTGTTGGACTCGGGCATGCCAGAGCCGAGATAGCCGATGCAATTCGGGAGCAATCAATGACGCTCGATTATGCTCCACCCTTTCAGTTCGGCAATCCAACAACATTTCAATTTGCTGAAAAACTAGCTCAACACGCGCCAGACGAATTAAGCCGTATATTCTTCACAAACTCCGGTTCGGAGTCTGTCGATAGCGCAATTAAGATAGCATTTAATTACCAAATTGCCCGAGGGAAACCTGCTAAAACCCGCATGATTTCCCGACAGCGAGGCTATCACGGTATCAATGTAGGCGGTACATCCTTACAAGGATTACCTAATAATCGTAAAGGCTTTCCGGTACTCGACACCGTAGATTTTCTAGACGATACACTCGATCTTGACCAAAGCGCATTTAGTCGCGGGTTGCCGGAAGTTGGTGCCGATAAGGCCGAGCAGCTCAAAACAATCATCGATGAGCGCGGTGCAGATAATATTTGCGCCGTTATAGTAGAACCCGTTGTGGGGGCCGGTGGAATGGTACCACCCCCAGCCGGCTATCTTCATCGCATACGGGAGATTTGTGATGAAGCAGATATTTTATTGATTTTCGACGAAGTGGTTACCGGTTTCGGACGCACGGGCTCCCCATTTGCCGCACAAACATTTGGTGTAATACCAGATATTATGACAACTGCAAAAGCCATTAATGGTGGCACCATTCCAATGGGTGGAGTGTTTATTCGCCCGGAAATACAACAAGCAATCTTCGACGCTGCGCCCACCACCATGCCAGAATTAATGCACGGAAATACCTATTCCGGTAGTCCGATTGCTGCTGCAGCGGGACTCGCTGCGTTTAAGATCTTCGAACGAGAAGGGCTGTTAACTAGGGCCAGTGGGCCTATTGGCGCTTATTGGGAAAGTGCATTGCACAGCTTACGCGACATTGACCACATTATCGATATTCGTAATTGTGGTTTACTTGGCGCAGTTACGTTCAAGAGCAATGCGGAAAAATACCCTGCCGGTGCCGGTGTTGCGGTTCATAATAAGTGTTTTGAAAACGGCTTGCTCGCTCGCGGTGTAGGCGATGGCATGGTAATGTCTCCTCCTTTGACAATCAGCGAATCAGAAATCGATCTGTTCATTGAACGTTATCGTAAATCCATCATCGACGTTTTTGGCTAATGGCACTACTTATTGATATTGGCGTACCCGACTGGCTTACCGACGAACAGTTAATCGAACAATTAGCACCCTATTTGTCCGGTGCTGATATTCGTAAAGGTAATGCACCCGGAAACCCGGCCGATATCAAAATGATCGCCACATCGAGATCGCCTCAAGCTGGGTTTTCAGCCTACCCTAATGTACAACTTGTGCAAAAACTGGGCGCTGGAGTTGACACCATTGCAAGGGCAACGGATCTGGCCAGCCATGTTCGAGTTAGCCGATTAAAGCCAGATAATCCAGCTAGAGAAATTGCCGAATATTGTCTTGCCTATGTATTGGCTGGACAGCGGCATCTTAAAAAATACTGGCTAGATCAGGTTACAGCCCAATGGCGCCCTGTGCCACCTAAGATAACGGCTGAAATTAAAGTTGGCGTATTGGGTCTCGGCCATATCGGTAGTCGAATAGCCAAGCTTTTACAAGCTGTGGACATAGACGTGATTGGCTGGAGTCGCACTCAGAAACACTTAGAAGGTATAGATTGCCGTTTCGGCAATAATGCGCTTACTAGTGTGCTGCACGAATCCGATTATGTGGTTTCTATTTTGCCATCCACAGCCCAAACTCACGGCCTATTTAATAAAACCGTATTCGCGCAAATGAAACAGGATTCGACCTTTATCAATGTAGGCCGTGGCGACCTTGTAGTTGACGACGATCTGCTGTTTGCGTTAGATCACGGGCCTTTACAACACGCCGTTCTAGATGTTCTTAATACCGAGCCGTTGCCCGAAGATCATGTTTTTTGGGATCATGCGAAAATTAGTATTACACCCCATGTATCCGGTTGGCATTTAGGTGACGGAATTTTAGATGTCGCCGAAAACTACAAAAGATTGCTAAAGGGTGAACCACTCTTGAATGAAATTGACCGCGTACAAGGCTACTAAAATCTTTAGCGCAAGCTGCAATACTGCGCAAGGAAATAACCGATCCTGTTTACCGCATATACTCTCTCGCAGCTCCTTTGTTTTTCTGCATGGACAACGGTTTCCAACCTTAAAGAAGGCATATGTTGTCGAACTCCCCCACCTGTGCTTGATAACGACGATTTGCTGGGGAATCCTCTTTGCATTGCAGAATCTTATTGTAATACGTTAAATATACCGTATATTTCGGATGCCCCGAGTTGGGCTCGGGTGAACGAAAAGAGCTAAGTTGATATGATGGTGGTTGTTGGCATGAAAATCTGCGAAACTCTTACCAGCTAAAAGCTCGGGCCAGACACTATCTTGATATCAATGATTTGCCGAATCAAGTAAAGAAAATTTACTCGATTTGCAAACCAAACTATCAACATTTATTTCAACATCGACTACAGCCTAACTGAATTGTCGATAATAACCGATGACAATCAAACCATGAGTCAATCTGACATCAAGACTCCAAAGGATGAGATCGAAGGTGAAAACCTAACATCAACAGAACTGTTTGCCGCTGAGAAACATAACCTAACCTGGCAAGAAACACGTCTTGACAAGGCGGAACGTTCTCGGCAGAAGGGCCAGAAACCGTGTGTGGTCTGGTTTACCGGGCTTTCAGGTGCGGGCAAATCAACCGTTGCAGATATTGTCGATCAACGGCTAAATGCTTTACAGCGACATACGTATCTACTTGATGGTGATAATGTTCGCCATGGTCTAAATGGTGATCTCGGTTTTACCGATCAAGACCGTGTAGAAAATATACGTCGCGTAGCAGAAGTTGCTCATTTAATGGTTGATGCTGGGCTTATCGTACTTGTATCGTTCATTTCGCCGTTTCGCTCCGAACGTCAAATGGCCCGCGAACGCATGGAAGCGGACGAGTTTATCGAAGTGCACGTTAACGCGCCGCTGTCAGTGTGTGAATCCCGAGACCCAAAAGGCATCTATAAACTTGCCCGACAGGGGAAAATAAAGAACTTCACCGGTATCGATTCCGATTACGAAGCACCAGAAAATGCAGACATTGTATTGAATTCTGGTGAAGTTGACCCGGGAACGCTAGCTGAGCTCGTGTTGAACTACTTAAAAAAACGTGATTACATCTAAATTACAAAACAGCGCCGGAAAACAGTTAATGTCACAGATAAATATTCAATTCACGTTATTCTCGGCGTTTTATTCGCCACTGATCATAACCATGTCGGAAAATTTCCTCAAAGAGGAAGGATTGGATTATCAATGGTCGGTTGCTGCTGTTGGGACATCGGCTGTCGATGCTATTGTAGATGGTAGTGCGGATATCATTCAATCTGCACCGATTCAAGGCGTTACCGCATTAGAGCGCGGGGAAACACCAGCCGCGGTTCACTTTGCACAAATCAACGAAATGGATGGCTTTTTCGTAACTGCTCGTGATGCCGATACTAATTTTGATTGGAAAAAACTAGAAGGCGCTGAGGTTGTGATGTTCAAAGGCGGGCAACCAAACGCTATGTTTCGCTACGCTTGTCATAAGGCGGGCATCGATTTCAGTAAAATAATTGCGATTACTCCTGGTGGCGCCGCTGATATTGATCGCACTTTTCGTGAAGGCACGGGTCAGTATGTGCAACAACAAGGACCTTTTCCACAACAACTCGAACACGACTCTGCAGGACATATTGTTGCTCGCTGCGGGCCACAAATTGGGCCATGTGCATTCTCAAGTCTTGCGGCGTCCCGCGAATGGCTCACCACTGATGAAGCCAAAGCATTTATGCGTGCCTACCGGAAGGCCAGACTCTATTTGAATGAAACCAATGCAACGGAAATAACCCGATCATTACGTTCATGGTTTCCCAATACTGAAGATACTGCACTAGTTGCCTGTATTGAAAGCTATCAAAATCTCGGTTGCTGGACCCCTCATACTGAAATAACGCGTGATGCTTTCGAGGTATCGCTTGATGTTTTCGAACATGCCGGAATGATCAGCAAACGTCACAACTACGATGACGTTTGTACCTTACCACCCTTATAGAACACAACACAGTCGCAAACTATCAAACGTTGCGGCAGCAATGTCACGACTTGTTAGCGCATCGCCAACTCTGTGCAGAATAAAATCGCCACCATTGCCTGCAGGTTGCAGCGGCTGAGGTAAACCACCGGCGAGCGCATGAATATCTGTCATACCACTGTTACAGGAAAGTTCGGATAATTCTTCAAATAAATCATTCATGGGCAAGGTGCCATGTTCAATGATGACCTGATCTGTAGTAATACAACAGGCTTTTCCAGTTAATGCATGTTTAAAATGAGCTTGAAGTCGCGACCCATCTTGAATTACTCGCACCAGTTGATACTCGCGTTGAATATCTACTTCCATATTGGATAACTCGCGCTTCCAGATAATGCGCTCACCATATGCAAGCTCTGCGCCCGGGCGATCGTCCACTAAATACAATGCGGGCAATATACCGCTTTGATACAACACATCGACCGCTACTAAAGCGGCACTGCGACCAGTACCGTCATATACAATGCAGTTTTTATCCGGCTTACAGTTTCCCGATAAAATATCCCAAGTGGATACGCATAAATCTCCACCATCAAGCCACTGCAAATCCGGCTGCCCTCCGGTTGCCATAACTACAACGTCAGGAGACTCACTGGTGATATCAGACGCCTCAGCGAAACAGTCGAGTCGAACTTCAACTTCTAAGTTTTTCAATTCCTGTGCGCGCCAATCAACAATCGCAGCAAGATCACGACGCCACTTAGCTTTTTTCGCCAAACAAATTTGTCCGCCAAGTTGACTGGTAGCTTCAAGCAATACCACACGATGACCCCGTTCTGCAGCAACCCGGGCCGCCTCTAATCCGGCAGGACCACCACCGATAACAACAACCTTTAAATCCCGTTCAGACCTTTTTATTACATGGGGCCAAAACTGCTCACGACCACTTGGCGGATTATGTAAACAGGTTGGGCGATTATCCCCCATGCAATGCATCGCACCAACACAAGGACGGATACGCTGCTCTTCCCCTGCAATTATTTTATTTACAATATTCGGATCTGCGATATGCGCTCTTGTCATTGCCACCATATCGAGTAAACCCTCACGTATGGCATATCGGGCATTGGACAAATCGGTTATGCGCGCAGCGTGAAACACCGGCAAACCAACTTCACGCTTAAACGCACCGGCTTTTTCAAGCCATGGAGCAATTGGCGACTGCATTCCCGGCATGCAATCTGTAACTAAAGATACTTCTGTATCAATTCGACCATAATTAACATTAAAATAATCCACTAAACCAGATCGTTCAAAAATACCGGCGATTGCTAGACAATCATCGTATCCAAGTCCTTCGGCTATGGTCTCATCAATAGGTATACGCATACCCACTATAAAATCATCACCTACCTGGCGTCGAATTTCATCATGCACCATTAATCCGAAGCGGCAACGATTTTCAACATTACCGCCATATAAATCTGTACGCTTATTAGTTACTGGCGATAAAAACTGCCCAATCAAATGTCCGGCCACCATTGTTTCCAATCCATCTAAACCGCCTTCCTTACAACGTAATGCGGCCTGTCCAAATGCCGTAATCACACGTTGAATATCATATTCATTCATTTCTCGGGGAAACGACCGATGTCCAAGCTCACGAATAGGAGAAGGCGCAATTGTTGGGAGCCAGCTATTTGCCTGGCTCTCACCACGTCGCCCCAAATGAGTAATCTGCATCATGATACCGGCGCCTTCGCCGTGTACACGATCGGAAAAAGATTGTAAATAAGGAATGATGCGATCAGTTCCTATATTAAGCTGACCAGAACGCCACGTAGAATCGTGGTCAATATAGGATGACCCACCAAACATAGTTAATCCTAAGCCTCCACGCGCCTTCTCAACATGATAGCGTTGATATTTCTCTGCCGGCATCCCTCCCTCTTCTTCTAGCCCACATGCATGACTAGTCGACATGACACGATTTCGAAATGTGACCTTCTTAATAGTTAAGGGTTGTAGCAGCGGATCGTTATTCATTAAATTATAATATTTAAGGGCATGTTAGTAAAAACAGGCGAATTCAACTCGTAAGTGCAACTCATGAAGAAAGTGAGAGGGTAAGCTGAGATAATAATCGCTTTTCCTCTCGCCAAAGATGAGAAGCAACATGAATCACTATACCCAACTTACCCAAGATCAA
>CAJQKF010000151.1 GCA_905478855.1 uncultured Gammaproteobacteria bacterium | reverse complement strand
TTCGGCGTTATCTTCGGCGTTATCTTCGGCGTCATCTTCGGCGTCATCTTCGGCGTCATCTTCGGCGTTCAGAAGATTCAAAGGTATTTCGATATTTTGATCCCGAGCAATAGAATGTAAATCCCGTTGTTCAATTAACGCGGGCAGTTCATTTAATGATTGCAAATTGAAATAAGCCAAAAACCCTGGTGTCGTTCCATACAATGCTGGATGGCCAGGCACATCGCGAACACCAACCTGCTTTACCCATTCACGATCTTGAAGTGTGCGCATTATTTCACTGGAAACAGCGACACCTCGAATATCCTCTACGTCACCACGCGTTACCGGTTGTCGATAAGCAATTATAGATAACGTTTCAAGCAATGCACGCGAGTATCGTGGAGGCCGACCTTCATTTAACTTTCTAAGCCAGGGCGCGTATTGTTCCCGTGTTTGATAACGCCATGTATTACCAATACGCTTTAGCTCAACACCGCGGTTTTCGCACTCCGAAGCAAGCTGTTGAATGGCATCCAGCATATCTTCCCTAGTTGGAATCGCGTCTTCTGGAAACAGCTTGATTAAATGCGAAACACCAATCGGCGCCTCTGAAGCCAGTATCGCCGCTTCAATAATGTGCTTTAGAGTATGTTCGTCTATATTGAAATTTTCAGTCATACGATCGCCTGTATATGCACAGGAGCAAATGGCTCATTTTGGACAATCCGTAACATATGATCTTTTGACAATTCCAAAATAGCCACAAAGCTCACAACTAATCCCATACGCCCTTCGGAAATATCAAATAAATCCTCCAGTCGAAGATGGGGTTTTGTGTTGAGTGCATCAAGTATTTTAGTCATACGTTCCCGTAATGACAGTGTCTCGGCACCGATTTTAAAATTACGATGCTGACTAGCCGTAAGCATAACGTTTCGATACGCATCTACAAGTTGTTCGAGCGTTACTTCTATTTCAGCGACAATAGGGTTTTCATCGATAAAGCGTCCACGCACCACGAATAAATCGCGCTCCTGTCGTGGTCTTTCCTCGAGTCGAATCGTTGCTTCACGAAAACGTTCATACTCCTGCAGTCGCCGAATTAACGCCGCACGAGGGTCTTCTTCGTCTTCCTCTTCTCCCTTTGGACGTGGTATCAACATCCTAGATTTAATTTCTGCCAACATAGCCGCCATCAGCAAATATTCCGCCGCAAGGTCTAATCGAATACGCCGCATTAATTCGACATATTCCATATACTGACGGGTAATTTCTGCCACTGGAATATTAAGAATATCCAGATTTTGTTTTCTAATAAGGTATAGAAGTAAGTCTAATGGTCCTTGAAAAGATTCCAGAATAACTTCCAACGCATCGGGCGGAATAAACAGATCTTGAGGCCATTTAGCGAACAATTCACCATCAACAATAGCCCGGCGCGTATCGGGGTCATCAATATCTAATTGCTTTGCTTCTGTGTCATCAGACTGAGTACTGCTTGCATTCATTAGGTATACAGTAAGCCCATTGCTTCTCGAACTTCATGCATTGTTTCTTCCGCAACTTCCTGCGCCCGTTCACAACCATCAGCTATCAATTTTTTGACTAGGGTAGAATCTTCAACATACGGACTCGCACGCTCCTTCATTAATCGCTGCTCTTCCAGAACTTTGTCAATAAGTGGTTGTTTACAATCGATACATCCGATAGACGCGCTTTTACAACCTTCATTTATCCAGGAATGAACATCCGGTCCGGTGTATATCTGATGCAGGTCGAACACCGGGCATTTTTCCGGATCACCTGGATCTGTGCGTCTAACACGAGCAGGGTCTGTTGGCATCGAACGAATTTTTGACTCGACCCTAGCTTCGTCATCACGCATGTAAATCGTATTGTTATACGACTTCGACATCTTCTGGCCATCTAAACCCGGTAGCTTGGAAGCCTTTGTTAGCATTGCTTCAGGCTCAGGTAAGATGATACGACCACCGCCTTCAAGATAACCATAGAGTCGTTCCTTATCACCAATGGTAACGTTTTGTTGCTCATTGAGTAATGCCCTAGCTCTTTCCAACGCGGATTCGTCGCCTTTTTCAGTGTACGACTGGCGTAAACTACGATACAACTTCGCAGCTTTTTTACCCATTTTACGAACGGCCGCTTCGGCTTTCTCTTCGTAGTCCCGTTCTCGTCCGTAAATATAGTTAAAACGCCGCGCTATCTCTCGTGTTAACTCAACATGGGGAACCTGGTCTTCGCCAACCGGTACTCCGCTGGCACGATAGATTAGAATATCGGCGCTTTGTAATAACGGATATCCCAAAAAACCATGTGTTGAAAGATGGTCGCCCAGTTTTTCTTGTTGGTCTTTATAACTTGGTACGCGTTCCAACCATGACAGTGGTGTGATGTTGGATAGTAATAGATTTAATTCAGCATGCTCTGGAACACGAGACTGTATGAACATAGTGGCACGCCCCGGATCGACGCCGGCTGCAAGCCAATCTATCACCATTTCCCAAACATGTTCACTCATTTGTTCAGGAGATTCGTAATGTGTTGTTAGCGCATGCCAATCTGCAACGAAGAAAAAACTTTCATATTCGTGCTGCAATTCAATCCAATTCTTAAGCACACCATGGTAGTGTCCTAGATGTAGCCGACCTGTAGGTCGCATTCCTGACAAAATTCTGTCAGGAGTACCGGGTACATTCATTTATAAAACTTCCTCATAATTTCATTCAAAAGGGCTGGGGTCACCGCCACCTAATCGTACGACATGCGGAACACCATCTGAGCAATCCACTACCGTTGTGGGTTGATTACTCACCGCGCCGGCATCTATAACTAAATCCAACTCCGATTCAAGAGCTTCACGTATTTCATCCGCATCGTTTTCGGGGATTTCATTATCTGGCAATATTAATGTGCTACTCATAAGCGGCTCGTCAAATTCACTTAACAGAGCTCTTACTAGAATAGAATCTGGCACGCGAATCCCAATAGTACGTTTCTTGGCATGCTGTAACCGTCTTGGCACCTCTTTCGAAGCTTCCAGAATGAACGTGTATGCACCTGGCGTGCATGCTTTTAACAGCCGATAAATACTGTTATCGAACTTAGCGTAAATGCCGATATCCGACAAATCACGACACACCAAAGTAAAGTTATGTGAACTATCCAGTCGACGTATTCGGCGAATACGTTCGAGTGCTTTCTTATCACCCAATGCGCAACCCAACGCATAACTGGAATCAGTGGGATAAGCAATCACCCCACCAGAACGGACAATTTCACACGCTCTCAACATTAAACGTTGCTGCGGGTTCTCAGGATGCACTTGAAAATATTGGGCCATAACCTAGAGTTTACTAACTCGCTGCTCAGTGCAACGAGACAGTAATTCCAAAACAGAACCTTGTCCCGGGATTATAAGCTCAGGGTTTAATTCAGCTAGCGGCTTTAACACGAATCCACGCTGATGCATGCGTGGATGGGGCACAACCAAACGTTCTGTGTTGATTATTTGATCTGCATATAACAGCACATCAAGATCAATGGTGCGCGGACCGTATCGTTTTTTATCGCGTTGACGCCCATAATCGGCTTCCAGCATTTGCAGTTCATCTAACAGCTCCATAGGTGTTAACGATGTGGATATCAAAGCTACAGCGTTAACAAAGTCTGCTTGATTTACGAAATCCTGAGGCGCCGTTAAATACAACGAGGACTGCTTAAGTAATTCTACGCCGTGCAGATCACCTAAACTTAAAATCGCATCGCTAACCAACTGCTGTGGTCGCCCTTGATTACCCCCGACACCAATCCAAACTTCCGAATTCATTAAATTATTCGACATTATTCTTGGGCCTTCTACGACGCCTATTTCCACCAGGCTTGCGAGAAGATTGTCCACGAAGTGATTCAATCATCTTCTGTTTCTCAGCTTCGTCAACGTTCTGAATTGTTTCCCACCACTTAACGAGTTCCACATCAGCACCGGCTTCACCACTACGACTTCGAAGTTCGAGGAAATCATATGCAGCTCGAAATCGTCTATTTTCCAGTATTTTACCTATGAACTTCGGTCGTCTATCTCGGAGCCGATACTCTAATTCCCATATTTCCTGAACGATAGACCATACCCTGCGCGGAATAGCGACTGTCTCACAAACATGTGCAAACACACTTTCGGCTGCCTGATGTATGGCAGGGATTGCCGGACAACCTTCAGCACACAATTGTTCAATTTTAGATTTTGTGGGCTGCCATAAACACACTGCAAAAAGAAATGCCGGAATAACCGGTTTATTTGCTCGTATACGAATATCTGTATTGCGAAGTCCGTTACAAATCAACTCTGGCAGTTCAAACGGTTTATCGAGATCATCAGCCAACATCGGGAACAATAAGGGAAAAACGCCATATTGACTCATTAACTGGCCGGTGGTCTCTCCATTTCCATGGTGAAACAGTTTCAGCACCTCATCGTATAGTCTAGCGGCCGGAACGCCGGTAAGCAGATGCTTCGAGGCTATAAGTGCAATATCCGTTTGCTCTTCTACAGTAAAACCAAGCTTTGCCATAAACCGAATAGCACGTAATATTCGTACTGGATCTTCGGAGAATCTTACCTTGGGGTTACCAATCATGCGGATTATTCGATCCTCAAGATCAACCAAACCGTCTACTTGATCATAGCCCTCATCGGAACCAGGATCGTAGTAGAGCGCATTTACGGTAAAGTCGCGACGCAAACAATCACTATGCAGATCACCCCATTCATTATCATCAAGGATGCGTCCATTATCGCTTTTGGAACTACTAGAGCCGCTGTTTGGCGGTTTACGATAAGTAGTAACTTCGATTAAT
Source organism: uncultured Gammaproteobacteria bacterium (assembly GCA_905478855.1). Lineage (GTDB taxonomy): Bacteria > Pseudomonadota > Gammaproteobacteria > Arenicellales > CAJQKF01 > CAJQKF01. The sequence continues at coordinate 14,523 of CAJQKF010000151.1, read as the reverse complement.
TCGCGCCCCATTCGTACATGGACAATTTGAAAACGCCTACCTATAATTCGCGAACGCCTGAATATTGCGCGAATCTCAACGGGGGTCGCATCAGTGGCAACATCATAGTCTTTTGGACTAAGCCCAAGCAATAAATCACGCACACAACCGCCAACCAGCCATGCGTCAAATCCTGCATCTTGTAATGCACGGGTAACCGCCACTGCGGACGAACTTATACTGTCGGGATCAATGCTATGTTCTGCTGACACAGCATTTTCCTCAATTACAGAAACTGGCGGCATCTAGAGTGTTTCAGGCAGGAATACAAGATTAAGTAAAATAAATTTGATAGTTTGATATGCGAGTCGCGAAAACCCGATTAAAGCCGGAGTATAGTTAAAAAAACTAGGGTAAACCATTGGTTCAAACGAAATTGTTGCGATAATCGACATGTTTCAATCGAAATATATGAAATTCCCTCATTTACCCAACATTACACCTGCAATATCGGAAAACTCTAACCCTATACCTGCATTGTGCTAAAGCATAAAACCAAACAAAATATCTAAATCTTCAATCGTCTTACGCAATAACGTGGTCTGACCGACAGAACTATTGAGACCTTATCTTACGCACCCTCATAACAAGAGGGTGCCACAAAGAACGCGTTTCACCCCACTTGACCATCACTAGTTTTGTATATCACCTAATGATGTTTAAGCATCCGGAAATTTGGATCGAGCCTCAACCCTAAATGCATCTGCTTGTGCCTGATCAGGAATAGATACTGCCAAATGGTCTATGGCCTGTGTAACTGACGAAGTTTGTTCTAACGCTTCTTCAACCAACATACCCGCTACCGGGCCAAGATATTCGGCAGCAATCCTCGTTAGCGCATTCGATATAAACTCATCTATTCCACCATGAACAGATGATCGATTCGACGAACTAATAGCTTGCGCAACACCGGGGATTAAATCATCCATTTGGAACTGTTCAGTTGACACGGGTCGAGAAGCTCGTGCAGCTTGCTCAAAGCCTCCTCCGCCAGCCGACATTGCCGATCCGGATACATCACCACCTGGATCAACCAGTTGCAAAAAAGTTTCTGTAGGCATTACTTCAGGCCGATTTTCCGCTGCAGCTGGAGCATACGAATATTTTACTAAGCTGCATTCAATCAGCACTTGAATAGAATCATTGACGTCTTTAGTGCGGCAATGGGATTGTGTTAATTTTCCAGCAGAAAATCGCAGTAATACAGATCGCTTAGTATCTGTTAGGATAGTCAAAAATCCGTTCTCCTGCCCCGATACGATTTGCTTTATACGACTAAAAAGCTCTGCTTTGGAAACGAATTGACCAATTGCCATTTAAACTTCCCCGAATTTAGTATGAACAGGGTCTGGGCGCTGTTTTCTTATAGTAATCCTGCTAGCAGACTGGTTTGTTAAATCAAGAATAATGATGTTATTACTAACACATTTTGATGGTCGTACGAACTGATACAAAATATCGCTGTAATATGAAACTCTTCTTAACATTCCAAGCCCATAAGAATAGATGCCCACAAACTCTCCTATATTTATTTTTCTCGCTTACCCGCAAAATTAAGTGTTTAACGGTTCTATCCACCCCCCTCCGTTACCCTTCAATTTTGCACATTATATCTGACTAACGCATTATAGATAGGTGTGGTAACTATAAAGAAACTTCTTTGTTATCCATATATTTACTTACCAAGTTTGCGCCCAAATCTCACAACCGTCAAGGGTACGAGACACTCTTAACTCTTGATCAAGATATATCAACGGGTATTTTTTGACCGACAGTTCCTAAACAATAAGTCAGGTTATTTATAGGAATGAGACAAAAATAAAAAGTCTCTCGCCATACCAGTACCCGCACGTTTATCGATGAAAATCTTAATCAATATCGACTAAGGTACTTAGGGAATACCTACTCTGCACCAACGCATACCGATTTTCTGAGGGAAAATTAATGTTTCGTTTCAAAATCAACTAGGTAAATGGTTTAAATTAAAGTAACATCTTGGTTAAAGATTTTGGTTAAATCACATAAGAATCGCGAACTAGCCAGTCGTTCATCGTATCTAAGGAAAACGTCATTATGAGCATAACTATCAAAAACACATGCCTAAAGTTAATGCTTTGCGCTATGCTTTTACCAGTTTCAGCGTATTCACTCGGCCCTGTAGATGCGGAATTTGGCGCAGTGTTCTGGGCACACGATATCGATTCTTCAGACATCGGTAATTCCTCAGCAGATGGTGACGGCGCCTATGCCGAATTATGGTTTGCCAATAGTTGGGGATTAAATGGCCAGTATTTTACAAGCGATCCCGGTTTACCGGGTGTTGCTGACAGCTCATCGTTATCAATCGACGTGATGCGTCGAATTTTATCACCCACCGAGAATAATTTTGTAGCACTCGGTGCAGGTTGGCAGGATACTGAACTTCCCGGTGGAGGATCCGGAGAAGGGCTTCGTCTAGTCGCCGAAGGTCGTGCAGGGCTGGGGGTGTTATTTGTTTACGGGCAGGCAGCCTGGATGCCTGAACTGGGTGATGCCGGGATTAAAAAAGATTTATCGGCTACCGAAATTGAGTTCGGAGTGTCATTTACGCCCTTCCCTTTTCTAAACCTTCGGGCAGGTTATAGAACATTTGAAACTGACTTTCGTGGTGGTTCACAATCATCTGATGGTTATTTGATCGGCGGTGCCATTCACTTCTAATGGCATCTGGGCGTAACGTTTCTTTAACTACGCTAAAAGATATGAGTAGAAAAACTGCAGAACCCGTTGCTTGGCGTAAATCTAATAACGGCTAGTCCATCAGTATCTCCTGCCACAGGGCGGTTAAAACAAGTTACTCATTCCAGATTTCGCATAAAAACAGCTCTGATTGACAGACTACTAATCCTGTATTACTCGTAAGCATACAAAACAACTCGTATGGTTTTCACGAGGTGAAGTTGGCACTGGCCCAAAAACCTACCAATACAATACCAATTCTGAATAAATAGGCAAGCTAATCAACCCCTTAACGAAGATGAGTTGCCGTAATCCTCATGATTTTGCTTGCATATGTATCACTCCGCCCTATAATTACGCCTAATCGCGACTAGACGATAATTTATAAGTAAACGATAACATTAACAATACTAGACCAATACACTGTACCAATTAAATACACAGTGAGGACAGATCAACATGAGCAAATATTCCGCCTGGAGCGTGTTCAAAAACGGCCTTTCCGGCCATAAAAACTGGGACCGCGCGTGGCGCGACCCGGAACCAAAAACCGAGTACGATATTGTGATTGTCGGTGGCGGTCTTCATGGTCTAGCAACTGCCTATTATCTAGCGAAAAACCACGGCCTGAAAAACATTGCTGTAGTAGAAAAAGGCTGGTTAGGCGGTGGTAATGCGGGTCGAAATACCACGATAGTTAGATCAAACTATATGATGCCGGGTAATCGAGATTTTTACGAACATTCCCTGAGACTATGGGAAAATTTGAGTCACGAGTTAAATTACAACGTGATGTTCAGTCAACGTTCCCATGTAAGTTTACTGCACAGTCCTGCCGCAATCGATGGCGCCGCCAGACGTTATAATACAATGAGATTGACCGGTTCAGATGGAGAATTATGGGACCTTCCAACGCTAAAACGTAACATACCCCATCTGAATTATGGCCCGGACTCCCGCTTTCCTATTCGTGGAGCAGCGGTGCAGCGACGCGCAGGAACAGCACGGCATGATGCTGTAGCATGGGGATATGCTCGAGGAGCAGATCAACATGGTGTTGATATTTTGCAAAACTGTGAGCTAACCGGTGTACAACGGGACGGAAATCGAGTCGTTGGTTTGCAAACATCCAAGGGCCTTATCAAAGCTAAAAAAGTTGGCTTTGCAGTTGCTGGAAGCTCTTCCCGAGTATGGCAAATGGCCGAGCTTGGTAATCTTCCCATAGAAACACATAAGCTACAGGCATTCGTTTCAGAACCGTTAAAACCATTACTGGATCACGTCGTTGTATTTGGTGTTGGTGGCGCACACTTCTATATCTCACAATCCGACAAAGGCGGCATGGTATTTGGTGGGGATTTAGACTGGTATAAATCCTATGCCCAGCGTGGCAACCTACCTATTGTTCAAGATGTAGCAGAATGTGCAACGTCTATTCTGCCATGTTTGGGACGCGTTCGATTACTGAGGCATTGGTCCGGATTAATGGATATGAGCATGGACGGAGCATCTTTTATCTGTAAAACACCATTGGAAAACCTCTACCTCAATGCAGGATGGAACTACGGCGGTTTCAAAGCAAGCCCTGCTTCCGGATGGTACTTTGCCGACTTAATTGCAAATAATCGACCCGACCCCATTATCGCCAACCATGATCTAAAGCGTTTTGAGCGCGGATGCAATATTGACGAGCGTGGTGCGGGACCAGACCCCAAGCTTCACGGATAACCGGAGTAACTAATGATTAGAATTAACTGTCCGTTTTGCGGTGAACGAGATCACAGCGAATTTGGTTACGGTGGTGATGCATCTATCCAATACCCTGCCCTTGATGCTCCTGCAAAAGACTGGATTGAAGCGGTTTTTCAACGAGAAAACATCGCCGGTGTCCAACAAGAAACGTGGCAACACACAAGCGGTTGTCGTATGTGGATTGTTGTCGAGCGTAACACTATCACCCATGAGATTCATTCTGTGAAACCAGCTCATCCTGGGACTAAAACACTTCTTGCTAACGCAGGAGATCACCAATGAGCGGACATCGTATAAAAAACGGCGGTCGTATAGATCGAAGTAAACCCATAAATTTTACGTGGGATGGGATGCCACGCTCAGGATATGAAGGCGATAGTGTTGCATCGGCACTAATGGCGAGTGGCGATATGGTTTTTGGACGAAGTTTCAAATACCACAGACCACGTGGCATCATGTCGGCAGGTGTTGAAGAGTCTGGAGCCATTATTAGTATTGGTGAAGGGGATCGCAAAGATGTAAACGTTAAAATGACCACTCAGGAACTGTATCAGGGCCTGGTTGCGACGGGTCAAAACGCGTGGCCAAGCGTTCGCTTTGATCTTGGCGCCATAAATAACAGTATGAGCCGTTTTCTAGTCGCCGGGTTTTACTACAAGACCTTTATGGGTTTACCGCCATTTGAATGGGGCAAAGGCACTTGGCTATGGATGCAGTACGAGAAAATTATTCGCAAAGCAGCAGGTATGGGCGAATCATCCCGTGAAGCGGATCCTGATCACTATGAACATGCTCATGGATTTTGTGATGTACTTGTTGTTGGCTCAGGCCCTGCGGGGCTTGCTGCTGCACAAACCGCAGCAAGGGCAGGGTTAAATGTTTGGTTGGTTGAGCAAGATGCAGAACATGGCGGCAGTTTATTAGCCGAATCAAGCGATACAGAACGTACTGCAGCTCTATCTGAGCTAAGCGATCTAGGCGTAACCATTATGAATCGAACAACCGTGTTCGGTCTTTATGATTATGGTGTTGCAGGGTTACTGGAGCGTGTGACTGATCATCTATCATCTGCAGACCCCAGATTACCTCGACAACGGTTTTGGACATTGCGAGCTAAACACACCATCTTAGCCTGTGGGTCTCTTGAGCGACACTTCGCGTTTGGTAATAACGATTGTCCGGGCGTAATGACGACGCAAGCGACACGTACCTACCTAAATCGTTATGGCGTGTTAGCCGGTGAGCAAATAGTTTTAGCAACGAATAATGATTCGAGTTACAGCACTGCATGTGAATTAGCAAGGGCTGGAGCAAGTGTCACTTTGCTTGACGCTAGGAATCAGATCAATAAAAAAGTGGCTCAGAAACTTTCTGCAGCTAATGTTGATTATAGAGCGGGTCACACAGTAGTAAAGGCGAACAGTGGTGCGGAAGGTGTTAGCTCCGTACTAATCGGAAAAGCCAATGGATCAGAATGGACCGCAACGGATCAACTACCGTGTGATCTAGTCGCCCTATCAGGTGGTTGGTCACCGTTGGTCAATCTAATTTCTCATCGTGGGGTTAAACCTGTTTGGGATCCATCAACCGCCTGTTTTATGCCGGTAGACAGTTCCGAGCCCCTGACAATGGCAGGTTCTGCTGCTGGGATTTGGAATCATGATGACTGTATTAAATCCGGACATTCAGCAGCATCCATGGCAGCGAAATCACTTGGCAAGGAAACAACATCAGTCGTCATGCCAGCTACCGGCGGGTGGAATTCACCAATCAAACCACTGTATGAAGTAACGGTTCCCGGTAAACAATTCAAAGGTTTTGTTGATCCCCAACACGATGTTACCTGCGAGGATATTCGTCTCGCACATCGCGAGGGTTTTGTTTCTGTAGAACACTTAAAACGCTACACCACTCTTGGTATGGCAACCGATCAAGGTAAAGTGGGAAATATCATTGGTATTGCCTTGATGGCAGAAGCCCTTGGTTGTGAAATTCCTGCGGTTGGAACCACGACTTTTCGACCCCCATACACGCCAATTAGTATTGGCGCTCTTTCTGGGCAAAGTGTCGGCGCACATTTTCGACCATTACGTCGAACGCCAATGCATAACTGGAATCTGGTGAATGGCGCTACGATGACAGAAGCTGGCTTATGGCAACGACCATGGTACTTTGCTCGTGGTGTCGAAACCATTAGTTCCGCTTATATCCGTGAAGCAACCACCGCTCGAAAGTCAGTGGCGCTTTGTGATGTTACTTCCCTTGGAAAAATTGCAATACAAGGTCCTGATGCCACGGAGTTTTTAAATCGAATCTACACCAATCCGTTTGCCAAACTACCTATAGGTAAAGCACGCTATGGAATAATGCTTCGGGATGACGGCTTTGTTATGGATGACGGAACCACCTGGAGACTGGGTGAAAGTGATTATTTCATGACCACCACCACAGCCCATGCAGCAAAAGTGATGGTATGGCTTGAAGAGCTATTACAAACTCGCTGGCATGATCTAAAAGTTCACGTTACAACTGTCTCCGAACAATGGGCTGGCGTAGCGGTAGCGGGTCCGAAATCAAGGGATACACTACTGGAGTGCGTTGAAGACCCTGGGGTGATGGAAAATGCTGTTTTTCCGTTTATGGGGGTCATAGAGACCACACTAAAAGGCGGCATTCCTTGTCGAATTGCTCGAATCAGTTTCTCCGGTGAGATGGCCTATGAAGTATATGTTGCTTCCGATTTCTCTCCTGGACTGATGGATTTACTGTGGCCAATCGTTCAATCCAAAGACGGCTGTTTGTACGGTACAGAGGCTCTCGGAGCCCTTCGTATCGAGAAAGGTCACGTTACTGGTGCAGAGCTCGATGGTCGGGTAACCATTGAGGATGCAGGACTCGGTAAAATGGCCTCGCCAAATAAATCGTTTATTGGTAGTGCATTACGTAATCGACCGGATATGCAGCGCCACGACAGACCACGTCTAGTTGGCATAAAACCAGTAGACCATAACTTTACATTCCATGCTGGTGCAATTCTATGCTCAGAGGATAAAGTAGAAGGATTAGGTGAAGGTTGGATAACCGGTGTAACTCATTCACCAGAACTCGGTCATTGGATTGGACTGGGTTATATTTCTGGTGGCCATGAGGCCTGGTATCGAAAACGCGCCATTGCGACTGATCCAGTTCGCAAAGGCAACGTTGAAGTTGAAATTATTTCTCCACATATGATCGATCCAAGCGGGAGCAGAATGTATGGTTAATCGAGTATCGGCCTTAGAAGGTCATGACACAGATTGTCGCTTCGGAATTAATGACGCAATTGCCGTACACGTACGTGAAATTCCTAACCTTGTGCTGTTTCAGGCAGCGGCGTGGGTTGATTCAATGTCGGCAGTTGAATCCGCCATCTCAAGTTCTGCAGGTACCAACTTCGCGCCGGGACCGGTAACCGCAGCAACGGGAACAAATGGTTCTTTATTACGTATCGAGCCAATGAAGTGGTGGCTATACGGTATTACCGCGCCAGAATTACCTGAAGAAACCGGTGTCACACTGGATCTATCTCATTCCAGAACCCATGTTCGCATCAGTGGGCCACAGGCTACAACATTGCTAAATAGAAACCTGCCACTAGATCTTAGTGAGCAACACTTTCCGGTTAATTCTGTGGCTTCCAGTTCCCTTCATCATGTCGGAATAACACTGTGGCGATCGGAACACGGCTATGAGCTTTTCATCCCACGAGGATTTGCAGTATCGGTGTGGGAAGTTCTGATGCAGTCGGCTGCCCAATTCGACGTATAAATCAAAATACAGCCTAAGTGCGTGACCGGTGTTTGAACCGGTCACTCGTTTAAAGAAAAGTCGGATCCTTTTACCTGTAAAAACGAACATCCTGTTCATCAGGAAATTTTACCAGCGCAGTTCAATATCAACTGGAAAGAAAAAGCTGTCCACTTATCGCCGAGATCGTTTTCGTTAGACACTAACTTATCCACCAGCCTCTGCTGTTTGAGAGCCTCACACAACAAAATAATATCCGTCCTTGGGTTCGGTTAAATTGATTGATAACTCTTAAATCAATCGCTACATACTTTTTAAAAATATCTGATGAAATTTATTCGGAAGGTGCGATAATTAGATTTTAATTACCTGCCACATAACTTAGGTACTAGTCAGATGGAAAACACACAATCATCTTTTGAGTCAATTCCCCTCCAACCACAATTTGATGAAGGACCGGGTAAATACCGCATTGGATTAGTATTACTTTCCAGCGATTACGCCACTGAACGGGATTTCATGAATATGCGCGATAATGATGACATCATCTTTTACTCTACACGCATACCACTGGCCGGAGAAATCACAGTTGAAAGTTTAGCCACATCAGCCGCTGAGTTAACGAGTGCCACCAAACTTTTACAACCCGGCGGGCGACTTGATGTGTTGGCTTATAGCTGTACATCAGCATCGGTTGTTCTAGGACACACACGTGTAGAACAAGCCATGCAACTGGCACGCCCAGGCATACCCTGTGTAACACCAATATCCGCTGCGATTGAGGCATTACAAACTCTGAAAACACTACGGGTATCTGTTGTGACGCCATATATAGATTCGATTAACACCAAGTTTAACGATAAGTTTCTCAGCGAAGGTCTGGATATAAAGAAGTTCGCAAGTTTTGGTCTCCTACAAGATCTTGATATGGCAAACCTAACCTCTGAGGCCATTTATCAAGGCGCGTTGCAAGCAGATCATGAAGACTCCGAGGCGATCTTTATTTCATGCACAGCAATACGCGCAGTTGATGTAATTGAGAGAATCGAAGATACACTTGGAAAACCTGTCGTTACGAGTATTCAAGCGATGTATTGGCAATGTATTCGACGTGCCGGTTACACCGGCAAACTTAGCGGATACGGAAAACTTCTCGCCGAGCACTAAACTCGAACCTCAGTCAGTTTGACTATCATCAATCCGGCTAGTTAGCCCGACCGATAAATTACTATGCACACAAGAACACTAGGACCATTTAACGTTTCGGCTATAGGCTTCGGTTGTATGAGCATGTCGATGGGATACGGGCCAGCAGATGATAAAGAATCGGAGATACTGCTAAATCACAGTTTAGATCTTGGCTACACGCTACTCGACACCGCAGCAATGTACGGTATGGGACATAACGAAACGCTTATTGGTAAGGCTCTTAAATCCCGCCGTCAAGAGTACATTCTAGCCAGCAAGTGCGGCATTTTTAAAGACGAATCCGGTAAGGCTTCCATAAACGGCCGACCTGAAGTTTTAAAGAAAACCTGCGAAGAAAGCCTTCGACGATTACAGACCGAGGAGATTGATCTTTACTACTACCACAGACTGGATAAAGCAGTTCCCATTGAAGAAAGTGTCGGAGCTCTAGGGGATTTAGTAACGGCTGGGAAAATTCGCACCATCGGTTTATCTGAAATGTCTTCATCGACGCTGCGACGAGCCCATAAAGAACACCCGATAAGCGCTATGCAATCTGAGTACTCTCTGTGGTCTCGGACACCTGAGTTTACGATGCTTAAAACCTGCAAGGAACTTAACGTTAGCTTTGTGCCATTTTCCCCGCTAGCCCGACAATTTCTCACCGGCAAATGTAAAGACCTGACTCATTACACTGACGATGATATTCGTTGCACTAATGCACGCCCACGATTTGAACCTAAAGCTTTTGCTCAAAACAAAAAATTACTGGTTCCTTACGCAAGGATAGCCGAACGTGCAGATTGCACAATGGCGCAACTCGCTCTCGCATGGCTATTAGCACAAGATGATAATATCATTCCAATTCCCGGCACCAAACATAGCGACTATCTAGTCGAAAATGCGCAAGCCGGCGATATCACTCTAGCAAATGAAGTCATCGAAGAACTGAATGAACTCATCAATGAAAATACAGTATCTGGACGCCGTTACACGGATCCCATTATGGACTCTACCGATTCAGAAAAGGATCGTGAAGATAAAATAAACACCTAAAACTGCTCTGAAAAAGATCGTTTAATAAAGTATTCTTATTTAACTTTTTTAGCAATGAGTATAAGACACATAACCAACAAAGCAATAATGGAACCCGCTAACAGAAGTTCTGCCATGCTAATTTCAAACAAGATATAGGGTGTATAACCACAGGGTTCATGAATCTTGAATATTGCCGGAAACCAACTCTCTAGTGCTAGCCACTCAGGTAGTCCGGATGTCATTTCGCAATCCCCGATTAACCATCCACGCTCTACGGCGAGGAGCTTCCAAGAACGCTCAACCAATACTAATAAAGTACCAATTGATAACAATTGACAGGAAATTCGCACGACCCGGGAGTTTATTATCACTGCAATTGCACTAACAAGTAACAATGCGGCGAGCAGCATACGAACATGTATACACAAGACACAAGGTAAATAGTCCAGTGCATATTGATAATAAAGCGCAACCCCTTCAAGCAACACACATGCTATCGCAATGCTTAACCACCATATCCGACTATTGATCAGTTTACCAAGTACGTTCAATTTCTAGTTCCTTTGCGTTTTTTTCTAATACTACTACACGCCACGCCAATGCTCGGCGCATGCTAACAATATGGTAATTTAATCACAAGCTTCGATTATAATGTTACGACCTGAATATTTTCCTTTCCAAAGTGGCTGCGAAGTTAGCCAAACCAATGATACCTAACCGACTATGAACTTTAATGACTTGACACTCGACGAGGCACGTCGTTCACCCGGCAATAAATGGAACCGTTTCGATTCCGATGTTATTCCGTCCTGGGTTGCCGATATGGACTTCCCTGTGGCTAAACCCATTCGAGATTTCATTATTGATCAGGGTATGCGTGGAGATCTTAAATACACTGGCGATACCTCCGACACATCGGTTGTCGACGTATTTGCAGAACGCATGTTAAGCAAATACGGTTGGAATATAAGTTCTCAAGACGTAGATCAAATGATCGATATTGTTCAAGGCATATACATTGCTATCAGCGTCTTTTGCGAACCAAATGACGAAGTTATTATTAATACGCCTATGTACTTCCCTATTCTTCAAGCATGTCGGGACCTTGGAAGGCGTATGCTGTTTAACCCCTTGGTAAAACAAAAGAATCGATGGGAAATCGATTTCGATCAACTCGAAGCAAAAATTACAGAACGTACAAAGTTGTTAATGCTGGTAAATCCTCATAATCCAAGTGGTCGGGTTTTTACACGAACCGAGTTACAGCAATTTGCCGATATTGCGTTACGACATAATCTTTATGTGGTGGCTGATGAAATACACTGCGATCTACTATTTTCTGATGGCGGAACGCACATACCTTTCGCCAGTTTAGGCAAAGACATTGCCAACCGCACGGTAACCTTCAACTCTGCTACAAAGTCTCACAACTTGGGAGGCGTGCGTTGTGCCATCGTACATTTTGGTAGTGATGATGTTCGTAAACGATTCGAGTCAATATCACCACGACTACGTGGTGGAAGAAACGTGGTGGGAAATATTGCTACCCGAATCGCCTGGCAACAGTGCTCAGATTGGTTATCCAACGTGATGATCTATCTAGAGGAAAATCGAAATCATATGCAGCGTCAACTAAACATATTGATGCCAGATATAAAACACATACCCAATCAAGCAACTTTTCTAGCCTGGTTAGATTGTAGTGCGCTTAATCTTGGTGAAGACCCCTTCGCTTTCTTCCTCCGCGAGGCCAGAGTTGCATTCAGTGCAGGTCCTACATTTGGCCCCGAAGGAGAAAATCATATTCGTTTGAACTTTGCGACTTCCCGACAAATACTCGATGAAAAACTTAATCGCATGGCGCATGCGATTAATCAGCGATAGGTTTTACTGGTAGATTTGATTCTAGACAGTGCCCAGTAACTACTGAGCACTATTAAGTATGGATATGCTAATTACTGAGATATTTACTTAAAAACGAATATCGGACTACTCCACGCCTGAAAGCCATCTTCCGTTGTTACGCAGATCCATATCGGGTTATCTTTATCGGGTTTTATGTCAATAGTATGTGATGAGTGTAATTCCTTATGTGGGTTTTCGTCGGGCAATCTAAAAGCGCGAAGTTCACGTTTCAAACCCCCTGCATCCAGAACTATATCATCCATACCTATCTCAGCTACCGATGACTGCAACTGGCCATGATTACAAGAGACATCCAATTCAGCATCCTGTCCTTCTTTCAGCCAAACGTCGAAGCCTCCAAAGTTTCCGGTCGTCATAGAGTCGAATTCAATAGTATCTGAACCATTTTGGGCAAGTAGACGTTCGGGATTCCAGGCATTTATTTTTTCCATCTTAAGAATTTCACAGTTCTTAAATTTAGCTCGACCTTTCCATGTTGATTGACGGCCACGACCACGATACTCCGCCCCACTCCATAACACGCGAACTCTTGATCCTAGCTCTGCCTCGGCATAGGGTCTAATAACCTGCAGAACCTCTGTACCGTTGCGTATTTCGATTCTTTCAATCGGACTAGGCGAATGTACTTCGACAGATAGACGACATTGTTGGTCTGTTGTTTTAACGATGTCACCCATCATCACTTTTCGCACACGTTGTTGCATCGCACCGGACTCTATGTTCGGGTCACGTTCATATAGAGTTGCTTCTTGTTCGAATTCTGCATGTACCTGCAGATGCAACCGGCAACCCGTTGTACCATAATGATGGCGTCTTCTTAGGCATTCGAATATACCGTCTCGTGTATTAGTGTCTGTCAGGAAACATGTAAGTCCTCCATACGCGCCAAACGTGGTTACACCAGGATAGCTGGCACCCGGCCTACCCTTGTGGCCATCACTATTACAAACCACACCAGAGCGATGACCCAACGGAAAACCGTCCGTTAACAACCATTCAAAAGTTCCCCAGGCCGAATGTATTTCCATTGCAGTTTCCAGACGTCCATCATGGGCCTGAGTTATATCTGCATACCGACCTCCAACATGAGCATAGACCACGCAGTCTTCTTCCTGAAGCACATCAAATAATGCGGCTGCCGTCGGAGCATCTGTGGCGAGATCGGAACGATCTGTTAGCAAAGCATGGGAAGAACGATGTATTTGTCTTCCTTCATTACGGAAAAATACATTTCTATCACCACCTACCGCCGTATTACCTGACCACTCATATCCAGGGAATACGACGAAACGTTTATCTTGGTGATACTCAGCCGTTAGTTCATTTAAATAAGTCCAAAATGCGTTATTTACTTGAAAATCATTGGCCTGATGTCCGGTGACATCAAGAAAAGCCTTATTACGCGCAAAATCAAAATACTGTCGCGACGTAGTAACCCCTATAGATTCACCACTTTGGCCATGGAGGTCTCCCCAATAACCCGATAGCCCTTCATGAATAATCAATGGACCCGATTCAAAAGCTAGCTGTTGCTGATCATCAACAAATTTTAATTGCAATGTACCTTCTTGCTTAACGTTCAAGCCTTCAATAACAAGCGATTTTTCTCCACTCGGAAAAACAATTTCATCAGGAAGCCCTTCAACATGCATATTGGAATCGATTCTAAACCGCCCCATTGCAAGAGGCGTCGGATTGCCCCATTTGTCTTCCGCTTTTAGGCCAAGATGGAAAACTTCTCCTACCTTGCGCAATGTGGGCAGAATAGCTTTCCATACATAAGGCGCACCCGGCACTATGCTAATGTAAGGTATTTCGCTAAGCGGCACATACTGTCCAACAGCGCATACATCGGCAAGCACCTTAAATTCAAATCCTGCTTCACAAAACGACTGCATCTGCATTCCAGGTGATCCTTTAGACGAATCACCGAAAATAATTGTTATGGTGTCACCCTCTTTCAAATAGCCACCGTGTAAACGCACGGTAAGACTTTTAAAGAAAGGCCGACTATGTCCAGTTTTTGCATACGCTAACGACAGTCGTGAATCGTTGTTGGTATGAGCTGAAACGTAG